>JBHGBB010000112.1:0-12867 GCA_041946755.1 bacterium
TGCCGGGACCTGGCAAGCTCCTCTTCAACCCGTTTCTGGGCGGTAGCAATTGCTTTCGTCACCCAAGGATGCGCAATAACTTCCCCTTCTTGCACTCCGAGTTTATCCATCCAACTCACCAGTTTATCGGAACCGAACAATCGCATTAAATCATCTTCTAATGAGATATAGAACTTACTAGACCCCGGGTCACCTTGCCGACCAGACCGGCCTCGTAACTGGCGGTCGATCCGCATCGCTTCATGCCGTTCAGTACCGATAATATGCAGGCCGCAAGGGACTTCTTCTAAACACTGTACCATTTTATCTTCTTTTTTCTCCGGGCAAGATGTACAGCTATTATCCTGTTCATGTTCACAGAGAATACAACACATATCACATTTAACGATCTCTTTATCCAACTTAATATCGGTACCACGACCGGCCATGTTAGTCGCGATAGTAATCGCTCCTTTATGCCCGGCACGCGAGATTATTTCCGCTTCTTTTTCATGATATTTAGCATTTAAAATCGAATAGTTTTTGATGCCTTTCCGACTCAGCATCCGGCCGATAGTTTCTGAAACTTCCACTGATACGGTTCCGACCAGCACCGGTTGGCCAACTTTATTATACCGTTCGATTTCATCGATTACCGCATTATATTTCTCTCGTTTGGTTTTATATACCGCATCATCGAAATCTACCCGGCGGACCGATTCGTTGGTTGGAATCACCACCACATCAAGTTTATATACATCCCAGAACTCATTAGCACTGGTTACCGCAGTCCCGGTCATCCCGGCTACTTTCTGATACATTCTGAAATAGTTCTGGATAGTTATCGTCGCTAGGGTCTGAGTTTCCCGCTCGATTTTAACTCCTTCTTTCGCTTCTAGCGCTTCATGCAATCCATCGCTAAACCGCCGGCCCGGCATCAACCGGCCGGTGAATTCATCGACAATAACCACTTTCCCATCGTCAGTAACCACATATTCTACATCTTTTTCATACAGCGAATATGCTTTCAACAACTGGCTGATATTCTGAATTCGTTCACTCTTCTCGATAAACTCCTGCTCGATCCGCTGCCGTTGCGCAAGTTTATCGATATCCGATACCCCTTCTTGAGTATCGATCTTCCGCCGCTGTTCATCCATATCCGGCATCACGAAGAAATCCGGATCAGTAGGCGATAATGCGGTTCTACCTTTTTCAGTCAAATCGACCACATGCGTCTTTTCATCGATACTATAGAACAGCTCTTCATCCAACTCATGCAATTTCTTATCCCGGGTATAATCTAATTCCACCTTTTCAATATGGCGCAATACCCCTTGCTCTTTTTCGAGTTTCATCAACCGGTTATGTTTCGGCGCTCCCCGACGAACGATTAGAAATTTAATACCCGCTTCATATTCTTTTCCATCAGCCAGCAGTTTTTCCGCTTCTGATAGGAGCCGGTTGACTAATAACGTTTGGTTCCGTACTAATCGGTCTACCAGCGGTTTCATTTCATCGAATTTATGCGTTGAATGTTCTACCGGCCCGGAAATAATTAATGGAGTCCGCGCTTCATCAATCAGGATACTATCCACTTCATCGACGATGACATAGTTATAATCCCGCTGTACCTGATTTTCTACATGAATCGCCATATTATCCCGGAGATAATCGAATCCAAACTCGGTGTTGGTACCGTAAGTTATATCAGCTAAGTAAGCTTCTTTTCGCGGGATTTCCTGCAGCTCTTCACCAGAACCAAGCCCGGTAATTCTTCCATTAGGGTTTGGAGTAAATAGATATGATTTATCGTGGTTAACCACCCCGATCTTTAAACCTAAGAAATGGTATATCGGTCCCATCCATTCCGCATCACGACGCGCTAAATAATCGTTTACCGTAACCAGATGGCATCCTTTCCCTTCAATTGCATTTAAATATACCGGGAGGGTAGCGACTAAGGTTTTCCCTTCACCAGTAGCCATTTCCGCGATTTTACCTTGATGGAGAACGATACCGCCCATCATCTGCACATCGAAATGCCGGAGTTTTATCGTTCTCTTAGAAGCTTCTCGAACCACCGCATAGGCTTCCGGTAGAATCTCATCCAAGGTTTCGCCATCAGTCAGCCGTTTCCGGAATTCATCGGTCTTCTGCCGCAATGCGTCGTCGGATAATATCGAGATGGTTGGTTCAAACTCGTTGATTTGGTCGACTATCGGTTGTGCGCTATTAATATCGCGGTCTTGTTTACTAGGTAGTAGTTTTTTAAATAGATTTCCAAACATTTTTCAAAATAAGTTAAATGGTTAAATGGTTAAATAGTTAAATTCTATACTACGTGATTACAGGTAAATACGAATAAAATATCTTAGTGAATCTTGGTGCCTTTAGTGTCTTAGTAGCAAATTAATTAATGGTTATTTTTACAAACTTACGCCCGACATGAAACAAATAAGTCTGATTTGCACCGAGTTCCAGATTTATATCAGTAACTTTAGCGCCATCAAGTTCGACTCCATTCTGCTGAATTAACCGACGGGCATCGCTATTACTTTTCGCCAGATTTGCTTGCGCCATAACCTTAACGATCCATATCTTATCTTTCCCCGGGTCGCAGGATATGGTTTGTACCGGTATTTCATCCGGCATCCCTTTATCGCGAAATACCCGGTCGAATTCTAAAGCCGCATTTTCTGCTGCTGGAGTTCCATGGAAGAACCCGGTAATCAGTTTCGCTAAATCCTGTTTGGCTTTCCGCGGATGCAAAGAGCCATCTTTTAATCCGGTTTTAATCTTCATCAATTCTGCTGTCGGTACATCGGTTAACAATTCATAATATTTATACATCAATCCATCGGAGATACTCATCAGTTTACCAAACATCTCTTGTGGCGGTTCGCTAATTCCGACATAATTCCCTAAACTCTTACTCATTTTCTGGACTCCATCGAGCCCTTCTAGCAAGGGTAGGGTTAAAATGACTTGCGGTTCTTGTCCATATTCCCGCTGGAGGTCGCGACCGACTAATAAGTTAAACTTCTGGTCGGTGCCACCGATTTCGATATCAGCTTTAATCGCTACGGAATCATACCCTTGCATCAGTGGATATAAAAATTCATGGACTGAAATCGGGGTACCGGATTTAAACCGTTTCTCAAAATCGTCTCGTTCGAGCATTCGGGCAACGGTATATTTTGCTGCGATACCAATAACATCATCGAATTTTAAGGGGGATAACCAATCGCTATTAAACACTACGGTAGTCTTTTCCGGATTTAGGATTTTAAATACCTGGTCTTGGTAGGTCTTAGCATTAATTTTAACCTGCTCACGCGATAAGGGTTTTCGGGTCTCCGATTTACCTGAGGGGTCGCCAATCATGGCAGTAAAATCGCCAATCAGAAAAAGTACCTGATGCCCTAAATCCTGGAATTGCCGCAGTTTCTTCAATGGCACCATATGTCCAATGTGAATATCCGGGGCAGAAGGGTCAGCGCCAAATTTGATACTCAACGGTTTCCCAGTCTTCTCGGATTTCTCAAGTTTCTGGATGAGGTCTTCTTTCGGGATAATTTCAACCGTACCACGTTCGATTATCGATAAAGCTTGTTTAATATTTTCAGATAATGGTTTAGTCAACGGATATACCCCTCCTTAAAATTGAAGTTCAACTTAAACTACTGCAATATCAAAAAATAGTATCATGTAACGGACATGCTTGTAAACCGAAGGAAAGATGATTTACGTCAAGATTATACGGTAAGTACTCGAATCAGGTTGGTGGTTCCCGGTTGACGAAGTGGAATCCCAGCGGTAATAATTATGGTATCCCCGGATTTAGCAAGGTGTAATGACTTTACCAGTTCCGCAGCTTTCGCAAATACTGCATCGGTATCCGGTAGATTCTCGCAATAATAGGTAGTTACTCCCCAAACTAATCCTAAACGATATAAGGTTTTCCGGTTTGGAGTGATGGCAATAATCGGGCATTGGGGCCGGAATCGAGAAATATATCGTGCGGTACTCCCGGATTCGGTCGGGGTAACGATGGCAGTAGCATTTAATTGTTTCGATAAAGAATGAACACTATAACTCACCGATTCCGCAATATCGCGGGCGGTATATCCGCTGGATTTACTCTCTTGACACTCGACCGGATCGGCATGAATAGTGGTTAATGACCGCTCGGTACGTAGCGCGATATCCGCCATCGTTTGAACGCATTTTACCGGGAAATCGCCGGCAGCGGTTTCTCCGGATAACATGACTGCGTCAGTCCCATCAAAAATCGCATTGGCGATATCAGTTGCTTCCGCACGGGTCGGTCTGGGATTATGCATCATCGATTCTAACATCTGGGTAGCAGTTATCACCGGTTTCCCTATTCGATTGCATTTATGGATAATCAACTTCTGCGTTACCGGCACCTCTTGAATCGGCATTTCGATTCCTAAATCACCGCGAGCGACCATAATTCCATCAGCAGTATCAATGATAGCATCGATATTCTTAACGGCAACTGGTTTTTCGATTTTCGCAATTACCGGTATATCCGTACCTTGAGCTTGAATTAATCCTTTCAATTGTTTGATATCTTCTGCCGATTGAACAAACGATAATGCGAAATAGTCGACCTGATTTTGAATAGCAAACGATATATCAGCCTTATCTTTTTCAGTTATTGCTGGGATAGATATCAAATCGCTGAGTATCTTTAATCCTTTATGAGCAGATAATTGCCCGCCTTGAATCACCCGGCAGACTATATCGGTTTTAGTAACGTTAGTTACTTCTAATTCGAGATTGCCGTCATCAAGGAGAATATGATTGGTTACTTTGGTATATTCAGGCAAAGCAGGGTAAGAGATACTTACTTTAGTCTGGTCTCCTTCAATAGGATTAATCGTTAAACTAAACGGTTGTCCGGCTTTTAGCTTAATTGTAGATGTTTTGAATGTTCCAATGCGAAGTTTCGGACCGCATAGATCGGCAATGATAGTAATTGGGTTATCAAGGTCTTGCGCAATCTTGCGGATATTCTGTAATCGCGCCTGATGTTCGGGATAGGTTCCATGCGAGAAATTTAATCGAGCGACATTCATTCCCGCCTGAATCATTTCTTTTAATATCTCTGGAAAATCAGATGCTGGACCGATGGTACAAACGATTTTGGTTCGTTTAATCATATCAAGCTGAGTCTATTTCTTAAGATAGTTCTGGAGTACTTTAACCACTGAACCGAAATCTAGCGCGCATTGCAGATTCAGCTCACTAATCGTCAGGTTATAACAATGAATACAATAATCAGTTTTAGCCAGATGATCGAACGCCACCTTAAATCCATCTTTAGCTGCATTTTTAACATCCATCGTTCCGACCATCTGGTAACAGGGATACACATCGCCGTTACATTCGATATATGCATAGTATTTCCCGGCATAACATGGGATAAGCGGATTACATCGATATTGCGGTAAATCTTCCGGATATAATTTCTCTTTCGCATAACTCTTCCAATACAACGCTTGAGAGAGGTTTTTATCCGAATAGAAGATCGGATATCCTTGCTTCTTATAGGCCATAATTTTAATAATTGCATCCCGGTATTTCTGTTCGGAGTCTTTTGGCAAAGAAGCGCGTTTCCCGTTCTCGGTAATTTTAGCGACTGCAATATTAAAGGCTATAAAGGTTCCTTGTTGTTTAACTAATTCGATAATTGCATCAACATCATCCAGGTTTTCATCCATTAAAGTATAAAATATCAGGGTACGCAATTGATGCTGTTTGGCAACTTCTATAGCATGCAAAACCTGTTTAAAATTCCCTTTCCCCCGGATTTTATCATGTGCAGCCTCAGCACCATCAAGGCTTAATATTACGATATCTACTTTCCCTTTTATCTGATTAATATATCGTTCAAGCAATACTCCATTGGTACAAAGGCTCTGTTCAATACCCTTTTTATGAATATGATTAATTATTTCGCCGATATCTTTCCGCATTAAAGGTTCGCCGCCTTCGATGGTTATCCGGCGAGTTCCTAGCGATTTCAGTTCATCGATGATTTTTAATACCTGGTCAGTAGTCAGTTCTGCTTTCTGTGTAATACCATAAGCCCCATAGCAATGGATACAGCGCAAATTGCATTTTCCGGTAATTGCCCAGTTTACCATTAGCGGAATCCGTTTCCGCATCGTTTTCGCTGAAATCAGTTTTATTCCATGACCAAGCTTTTTCGTTATCGCCATAATAATTAATCTTTATAAAAGGTTATTTCAAGATTTTATCAGATATCTTATATAAGAACGGCTTACGAAGTTCGATACTATGATGTGGACAGAATTCATGGCAGCAATAGCAGCGGATACATTTATGATAATCAATAACCGCTTTACCATTCACCAGCTTAATAGCTTCCATCGGACAACCTTTAACACAGACGCCACAGCCGATACACACTTTCTTAAGAATAACCGGTTTAACGACAAACGCATTCTTAAACAGTGGTTTTACTAAATTCTGAATAATACCGGAAACTACCAGCCCATCTCCGGCACCAAGCGTAGCCGGCATTTTATATTGTTTAACTTGCACTTCTGCTACCTGGGCTCCGCGAATATCTATATTATCAAGATTCAACAATTTCCGGGATAGGGCATCTCTTAAAGTCGGAATAGTTTGGCAATCGATACCAATAATATTGCTGAACACCGAATCCAGCGCATGGGCATTTCTGGAAGCAAGTATAGCTCCTACTTGTCGCGGATCACCGGACCCGGGGCCATCTCCTTCCATGCAGGTAATCGCGTCCATAAACGATAATTCCGGTTTTACTTGTTCATAGATATCTACCAGCATGGTTGAAAATCGGTCAAGGGTCTGCAATTTCGCATGGTATCCAGCTTTCTCGAATCCGGGGATAACTCCAAACATGTTTTTTACCGCACCGGTGATATAAGTAAATCCATGCGTTTTACCTTTAGCAACCGAAATGAGAACATCAGCTTCTATCGCTGGTTTAATCGCATTAAACTGTTTAATCAGGCTACCATCTTTGCAGGAGACCGGAATAATACTAGTATCGTAGTTTAATTCCGCACCTGCTTCCTGTGCCGCTTCAATTAATCCTGCTTTTGTATAAACCTGTTTTAATGCAGAATCTCGGTAAGGGATCCCGGCATTCGGGCTATCACCGATAACAACCCGGGCACCATAATCGTTCAATATTTTAGCTAATGCATAGACAAATACGGGATGAGTGGTTACCGCTTGCTCTGGTTTAGCTCCACTTAAAAGGTTAACCTTCAGAAACACCCGGGTATCTTTTTTAATTAAATCGTTTATTGCCTTATTATTAACAAATTCCTGCGGATCGCTGGAAAGGTTAAACCGTTCTACCACAATTCCTTTATTTTCCAATGCCCCGATTATAGCGGAAACTCTCATAAGTTCAGGGTTTACTCTCACACCGCTAACGCCACCGCAACAGCACATAGCAGGTTCATATATAGTCATCTTTTTCATAGTTTTATTCTCCTTTAAAATTTAAGCAGTTGTTTATTAGTTTTAAGTATTTATTCACTACATTTTTATTGATTGAATAGAATACATTCAATCCTTCTTGTCTTGATGTTACTAACCCGAAATCTTTAAGCACTTTTAAATGATGCGATGTAAGGTTTTGAGCCAAATCAAGGGCAGGCCAGATTTCGCAAACGCATTTCTCGCCTTCCCTTAAAAGGCAAAGAATTTTGAGCCGATTTTCTTCGCTGATAATTTTTAGAAACTCGACGATTTGCGACGCCTCGTCAAACGACTGTTTTTTATTCACGCAAGTTATAGTTTTCATATTATCTCATCAATCCAGATTGTATCAATCTATATTGATATAATAACCCTGCAATTTTAATTGTCAAATATTTTTGAAATCACTTTTAATATTGACTGATAAATAATGATGCCGTTGATTTATAAAAATTTTCTTTTAACAAAATCCTTTTTGATTTAACCTAATGGCTTAATTTTAAAAAGAGAGTGAAATTGTGGCTACAAATCCATTATTTGAGATAAGAAAAATTAGGCTGGAAAAGGTAAAGGCTTTGAGGGAACGGGGATTGAATCCTTATCCTTCAAAAGCCGTTAGGACAAATTATGCCGCCGAAATCCTCGGGGCTTATGAGACCTTTGATGGCAAACAGGTTCAGGTTGCGGGGCGATTGATGTCGTTCAGAAAACAAGGGGCGCTTGCCTTTGGACATATACAGGACCAGAGCGGGAGGATTCAACTTTTCTTCCGACGGAATTTGGTTGCGCCAACCGACGCAACTCGCGGCACGTTAGGTTATGCCGATTTGAACCTTGTTGATCTCGGCGACATTGTTCAGGCTCAGGGCAAAGTTGTTAAGACGGAACGAGGGGAAATTTCAATCCTTGTGGAGGAGTTTAGAATCCTCACAAAAGCCATTCGTCCATTGCCAGATCAGTGGTCGGGGCTTAAGGATAGGGAGCAAATTTTGCGGAAACGTTATCTGGATACGACTTTGGATCGCGAGAGTCATCAACGGTTTGGGTTAATTGCGGGAATGACAAGGGCAATTCGCGAGTTTCTTTTTTCACGCGGGTTTATTGAATTTAATACGCCGATAATTCAGCCGCAATATGGCGGTGGAACTGCCAGGCCTTTTAAGACGCACGTTAACGCGCTTGGCGTGGATATGTATCTTGCAATCTCGCACGAGTTATATTTAAAGCGGTTGATTGCTGGCGGATACGATAAGGTCTTTACTATCGGGCGGTATTTTAGAAACGAAGGGATAGATAGGAGTCATCACCCGGAGTTTTCAATGGTTGAGACAATGACCGCTTATGAGAATTACGAATATAATATGAATCTTGTCGAGCAACTTTTTAAATATGTTGCTGAAAATGTCTTTGGAAAAACGGAGTTTGTGGTTCGGGGACACAAAATAAGTTTTGCGGAACCGTGGCGCAGGATAAGGATGAACGACGCTGTCAAAGAGAAAATTGGCGTTGATTTTACGACCTTAAAATCCGCAGATGAGGCAAATGATGTTTTAAAGAAATTTAAAATCACCGAAGAGTGTTCAACTCCCGGCGAGGCAATAAGCATTGCGTTTAGCAGTCTTATTGAACCGGAGTTGATACAGCCGACTATAGTTTATGGTCATCCTGTGGATATTTCGCCTCTGGCTAAACCATCTGCCGACGACCCGCGATTTGCGGAGCGGTTTGAAATCTTTATCGCGGGAATGGAGTGCGGGGATAATTGGTCGGAACAAAACGACCCGGCTCAACTTTTAGAGACGTGGAAAAAGTCTTATAGGGCGGAAGAACGTGATAGCGGCAAGTTTCATACGCTTGATTTTGATTTTATTGAGGCTCTTGAATATGGCATCCCACCAACAACGGGGATTGGACCGGGTGTTGAGAGAATGGCGATGATTTTTACAGGGCAGGAAAATATTGACGATGTGATATTTTTCCCGCTAATGAGACCGAGTATTTCACCGACTAACGCCGAACTTTATGGCGTTCAAGAACCACCGGCGCCGGTCTCTGAGGATGTTGCGTTTAGCGATGATGAGTTCACAGAGTTATGCCAGAATGGCGCCTTACATCCCGAGTCAGGGGAGATTGTTGTCAAACCGCATTGGCGGCTGTGGCAGCAGACGAAGACGGGCAAATGGAATGTTTCTGGACATATTGAACTGCAAGGTTTTCATTTAAACGGTATTATAAGGGTGTGCGGATATCGGTTTGAAGCCGAAGAAAAACCCGACCTTTCGTCAGATAAGAACTTTAAAAATTGGGTGGAAAAACTATCTGCCGTTTTACAAAAAACATTCCCGGAGAATAAAATTCTGGTAAGCCCCATCGAATAAAATAAAATGCAGTTATGAAAAACAAAGTCCTAACTATCGCAAAAAGCGGGTTAATTTGCGTTGTTTTAATGTCGTTAACCGCTGCGGTTGCTCAACAGTTTGAACCAAAATGGGAATCACTGGATAAGAGGAAAACGCCAGACTGGTATCTTGATGCGAAGTTCGGGATTTTTATTCATTGGGGGCTTTTTTCTGTGCCATCGTGGGGCGTGCCAAAGAATTATTCTGAATGGTATTGGAATAATATGGCAAATAAGAAAGATGATAACCCGTGGTGGCAACATCATAAGAAAATCTACGGCGAAAATTTTGAGTATCAGGATTTTGCGCCAATGTTCAAAGCCGAATATTTTGACCCTGAACAATGGGCAGACATTTTTTATCGTTCTGGGGCAAAATATATTGTGCCGACCTCAAAACATCACGAAGGTTTTTGCCTGTGGGACAGCAAGGAGGCTGACAAGACCTGGGGCAGGCCTTGGAATGCCGTCTCCACCGGACCAAAACGGAACTTGCTCGGCGATTTAGGCGATGCGGTTAGAAAACGGGGATTAAAGTTTGGTTTCTACTACTCGCTCTATGAGTGGTTCAACCCGTTATGGAAAACCGACCGCCAACGATACATTGATGAGCACATGATTCCACAATTCAAAGATGTTGTTACCCGATACAAACCGTCTATCATATTTAGCGATGGCGAATGGGACCTGCCGTCATCAGTCTGGAAAAGCGAGCAACTACTTGCATGGCTGTTTAATGAATCGCCAGTAAAAGAGGAAGTAGTCATCAACGACCGCTGGGGAAAAGATACGCGGCATAAACACGGCGGTTATTACACAACTGAGTATGGCGCAGGATTAAAGGACGATTCCCACCCGTGGGAAGAGAGCCGCGGTATGGGATATTCTTATGGGTTCAATCGGATAGAAAGCATTGATGATTATAAAACCGCTCGCGAACTGATCTTTGTCTTGTGCGACCTTGTTAGCAGAGGCGGCAACTTTTTGCTCAACATAGGACCAACGGGCGATGGCAGAATACCTGTGATTATGCAGGATAGACTTATACAGATGGGCGATTGGTTAAAAGTAAATGGCGAGGCAATTTACGGCACACGCTATGCCGGGCGCGACTGCCAGTGGTCAGATGGCAAGAGACCTGCGCAAGAATATGGCGAGTTTAAAGTAAAATACGATGTAATGAATACAATCGGCATTGAGCCAAAAAACGGGCAGGCGGTTAAACAGATGTTCTTTACTAAAAAAGGCGATACGGTTTATGCCATCACGCCATATTTTCCTCCTCAAAAATTGACGATTAAGAAGATAAAGACCACTGGTGAAACTGAGGTAACGTTGCTTGGATATACTCAAAAGTTAAAGTATACGACAAAGGGCAATGATATTGAAATTGAAGTGCCGTGGTTGAGCGGCGACAAACTCCCCTGTCTATATGCCTATACATTTAAGGTAACAAAAGCTGTATTGTTACCGGAAAAAGAATAATTTCTTACCGATTCAAGATTTAATGAATCGGTAACCCATACGGTGGACGGTTTGGATATATTTACCTGCTGGACCAAGTTTTTCTCTTAGGCGGCTGATGTGGGCATCAACAGTGCGAGTATCAACAACTGCGTTATAGTTCCAGACATTATCTAAAAGCTGATCGCGCGAGAATAAAGCGCCATTTGCCTCAACAAGAGCGGAGAGGAGTTTGAACTCCATTGCGGTAAGGTTAATAGGTTTTCCCTTATAAGTAACGGTATAAGCGTTTGTATCTATCACAAGGTCGCCGCAGACGACTTTGTCTTTCTTGGAAGATTTTTTTGAGTCAGATTCAAGCAATCGTTTGATTCTCAAAATTAGTTCTCGGACACTGAACGGTTTTACAAGGTAGTCATCCGCGCCTGATTCAAAACCTTTAATTCTGTCCGCTTCGTTGCCACGCGCGGTAAGCATAATGATTGGTATTTTAGAACTTTGCGGGTCTTTTTTTAGAGTCTTGCAAACTTCAAGCCCGTCAATAACAGGGAGCATAATGTCAAGGACGATTGCATCCGGCGAAAAGACACGCACCTTCCAAAGGGCTTCTTTGCCATCTTCAGCCGATAAAACTTCATAGCCTGACTGTTTAAGGTTGTATGTTAGCAATTCCAATACATCCTGCTCATCATCTACGACTAACACTTTCTTAAACATAAATCATTTAGTTAATTTTCAATTATTTGTTTTCAGGCTTAATCCGAACATCTTTAGCCTCGTAAATGTAAATAACTTCTTCTGCGATATTAGTGGCAATGTCAGAAATCCTCTCAAGCCTTTTAGCAATATTAATCAATTGAAGATTTACGAAAATGTTATCGCTATGGTTTAACATATCCTGTTCAAGTTTCTGACGCAGTTCCATGTAGAGGATGTCAACCTCTTTATCTTTTTCGATTACTTCATTTGCGATCTTTACGTTTTGCGTTTCAAACGCGTCCATAGAAAAACGAACCATCTGGACGACCATTTTTGATAAATTTTGAACCTCATCAACAAATGGGTAATTTCTATCCGCTAAATCAAAGGCGCGGTTGGCAATTCTGCGGGCTTCATCGCCAATTCTCTCCAGATTTTGGGAGATTTTCATCCCCATAACCACGAACCGCAAGTCTGAGGCAAGAGGGGCTTCGGCAAGAAGAGACATAACAAAATCGTCCATCTCAATCAACATTCTGTCAAGCAAAACATCGTTCTCTTTGACCTTTTCAGCAAGTTGCTTATCTTTGTTTAACAAAGCATCGACTGCCTGTTTTAAAATGCGCTCGGTGTAAACTCCCATATAGAGGAGTCTTTGTCTCAAGTCATCTATTTCTCGTTCAATATGTTGTTCCATAAAATTTTTATCCAAATCTGCCGGTTACGTAGTCTTCTGTTCGTTTTTCTCTTGGGTTTAAAAATATTTTTTTAGTGGTGTCGTATTCCACCAATTCGCC
>JBHGBB010000113.1:0-12832 GCA_041946755.1 bacterium
GCCTGCCCGCCGGCCCCGGCCAGCCGGCGCAAGGCTGCCTCGGCCGCCGCCCCGGTCTTGGCGCGAATCAGGTCCAGAACTGCCTCAGCCTGCACCAGGTTGAGCCGTCCATTGATCACCGCCCTGGCCGTGAATTCGCCCGGTTCCGCCAGGACGGCGCCGGAGGCCAGGACCGCCGCGAGAATGCGCTGCAGGACCAGCGGGCTCCCGTGGGCCTGGATCTCAACCAGGTCCTCCCCTGTATAGCTGTGCGGGGCCCGGAAGTAAAACGCCAGAACCTCATCGATCAACAGAATATCCGGATTGATATTGATAGCGATCGAGAATCCCAGTCGTAAATACATCCCGGCAGAATAATGTTTTATCGGAACATCGATAAATTTCTCAAGTTCAGCGAATTCGATTATTGCCGGCATTTTATCCGCTATTTCAGATTTCGATAATCCGAGAATGGCACCGTTTAAATAGATGTTTTCTTTTCCGGTCAAATCCGGATGGAATCCAGCAGCAAGTTCCAGCAATGCAGATAAGTGCCCGTTGATTTGAATAGTTCCTTTAGTTGGTGGAGTGATGCCCAAAATAATTCGCAATAAGGTAGTTTTCCCGGAACCATTTTCACCAATGATTCCCAAGGTTTCGCCATGGGGTACATCAAAACTAATATTTTGTAGCGCCCAGAATTTCTCCCGACCGAGATTGCGAACTGACCCGAATCGCAACAGGGTTTCGCGAAGTGTACCTTGCATTTGGTGATAGAGAATGAATTGTTTCCAAATATTTTTAACGTTTACTGCTGGAGTCATAATCAATAATTAAAATAAACTAACTTCCTATTTTTTCTGCAACCTTCGGCAATTAACACATTCCTTAGGTAACGTTCCTATTTTAAGGTTTCGACGGAAAGAACGATATGCCTCATTATTCCAGACCTCGCGGAAACTATATTGATGAAGATTACCCATCACCCGGTCGGTATAACAACAGGGGCTGATATCGCCATTCCAATATACGATTGCGATTCGCCATGGTTCTAGACAATAGTACCGAGTTGAAGGATCCGGCTTGGTATCAGTTTGCACTAAGTATTCGAATTGGGTTAATCCGGATTGTTTTAATACTGCCGGTTCGCAGAATTTTATCGGCTCTTCGGTCGGGAGCACTAAATTGATATTTAATTTCTGGGCGGTTTCTTTTGCCAGATTAAATACTTGATGCATTCGCTCTCGATCTAAGAATAAGGTCTCTTGAATCATAGCCACATCGAATACCCAGAGATGCTCGACAATAATAGTAGTCACTTCGAGCTCTTTCGCCAGTTTAATCACTTCCGGTAGTTCATCGATATTCTGCCGCATCGCAACAAAATGCAGATGTAATTCCGGATATTGACTATTCGCTTTATGTTTGGCTGCATTCAGATTTCTGATATTATTAATAATCGTATCAAAATTCGCCCGTAACCGGATACTTTCAAATTGCGATTTTGTAGCGGCATCCAGTGAAACCGTAAGTAAATCCAACGGGAACGAAACTAATGGTTCAATCACTTCCGGAGTTAACATTAATCCATGGGTGAAAAAACTTACTTTTACCTTGTATGATTTCGCTTGCTTAATCCAGGATAACAGTCGTTTATGCAGTAATGGTTCTCCGCGCGCTTGTAGATTGATTTCCTGGATATAGGGGAAAACCGGAACTAATGTCTGAAAGACGGTTTCATCCATATCCCCGATTTGGTAGGTATGCTGGTAATGCCGGAAACACATGATACAGTCGATATTGCATCGGTTGGTTGGTTCGATCAGCAGCATATCGGGGTATGACCATAACTTCGATTTTACCGTTTTCCGTTCGAATTGTTTGAGTTTACGATACCATGCTTTTTTCATGAGTTTAAATGCTTGTTATCTCGGTCCGGGTTCTACTACAATCATTTGATGGCTAAGGTTTTTAATATCTTTATATCGGCAATCGAAACAATATTTGCAACGATACGGTTCCGCTGGCGTATTCACATTACGACGTAACGCTCGATACTTATCATTATTCCAGATACTCTGGAAATCCGATTTGGTTAAATCACCTAAACTAGATATGTTAATACAACATGGGGTGATTGTACCATCGCTATTGATATAAATATATTGCCAAGGTTCTAAACATTGTTTATTAAACTGGCCGGAACCGCTGATTCCATCATCGGTTAATTGATATCGTTTCAATTCCGGAATATTCAATCGTACCTGAAGAGATTGCGCCAGTTGCTGCGATGCTTTAAACATGCGTGCCGTTAATTCCGGGAAATAATATAATGATTCTTCCCGAAAATCTTCACTGAAAACATTCAAATATCCGACATCGACATCACCGGCATCAACTTCTTTTGCAAATCGGATAAATTCCGGCAGTTGTTCGATGTTTTTCCGCATCGCGACAAATCCCAACCGCAAATTAGGTTTCTGGGTATGTAGTGCGATTCGTTGCCGATTAAATTCTCGGATATTTTCGATGATGGTCGGGAGCAAATTCGCTTGACGAATATAGGTATAGGTTTGGGCATCGATAGTATCGATTGACACCAGCAATTCATTAATCGGACCGGCAATAATCTTTTTAGATACTGAAGGGGTTAGGAGAATACCATTCGTAATCAGCGAAACGGTTTGCTGATTATGGAAGGGAAGTCGATCGAGATATTCAAAGAAATGCTGGGCGGTTAACGATTCGCCGAAGCCAAATACTGCGATGTAGTTTTGATATGGTATTAGGAATTTAATCGCATCGATCACCGATTCTGGAATTTCCCGTTTATTTACTTCCAGCCAATTCTGGGGACACATCCGGCAGCGGAGGTTACAGTTTCGAGTCATTTCTATGGACATTCGGGTAGGGTAGGAGAAAACCTGTTCCGTTCGCTGCTGGCTTTCAATTTCATTCAGGAGTTGATTATATCGTTTCTTTTCTATAATATCGGCAGAGTCATCGCGATGTATTCGATAACAATGTTGGAGTTCTCTAATCAACCACTTAGTAATCGCATTTTTCGGTAACGGTTTCGATGCCGCTTGCGTATCATAGACCACGCCTTCACCGAAATTGATATAATATTTCGACGCTAATAAACGCCGTAAAAATCGCTGGAACCGTAATTCTGATGCAAGAATTCCGAGTTTGAGTTGAGATAACATGTTTAAATTATAAAATACTTAACTAGAGCCACAGAGATACAGAAGCACTGAGTAAAATTAAAAAATATATATAGGGTATTTCTCTGTGTCTCAGTGCCTCCGTGGCAAGGTAATACCTAGCTTTTCTCTAACACCAGAATATGATGATTGATATTATGAATATTCCGGAATCGATAATCCAGGCAATATCGGCAACGGTACATTTCCTTATTGGAGTTTAGATACTGTCGGAATTCCTGAAATGCCGGATTGTTCCAGATGGTTTCGAAGGTATCATCATTTAGGTTTCCGAGTGGTTTACTGGTATTCCAGCAGGGGATTACCGAGCCATCAGCGCAGATTTGAATAAATTGCCATGGTTCCCGGCATTCAGAGTGTTTTAATGGCGCACCGTTATTTCCCGGATTCGGCTGATTTTCCGGATGGAACATTGGCGGAAGATGTAGATCGATTCCGAGCTGAGTAGCAATTTGTTTTGCTTCAGAGAAGATACGGTCGGATAGTTCCTGATAGAAGAATAAGCTCTGCTCGCGCAATTCTTCCCGATAAGTATTCATATATCCAACATCGATATGTTCTGCGTGCAGTTCTTTAGCTAGTCGAACGAAATTCGGAAGCTCTTCAATATTTTTTCGGAGCGCAACGAAATCGAACCGTAAGGTCGGTTTACTTTGTCCTCGTTCCTGTTTTAATTGATTAAAATACTTTATATTATCGATAATCTGCTGCCATAAGCGTTTACCGCGAATATATTCATATGTATCGGGATTGGCTGCATCCAGCGAGATTCCCAGCATATTTATCGGACTATCGAGAATCAACCGGCTTTTATCAGGCGATAATAAAGTTCCATTAGTGGTTAGGAGTACCGTTTGATTGTTGTCGAATGGTAATTGCCGCATATAATCGAAAAAATGGGGTGCAGCAAGCGATTCTCCAAAACCATATACGGCAACAGATTCACAATAGGGAATCAATGGGCTGAGTTTCCGAATGAGTTCCGGAGTTATTTCCGGCCGATCGATATCAACGATCGATTGGCAGCAAATCCGGCAGCGAAGATTACAATTCCGGGTCATTTCCAGATACATTCGGTATGGATGAGCATAAGATACTGCAAGCTGTTGTTTTTGTTCAATCAGGTTTAATGTTTTATTCAACGCGCGTTTTTCAATTGGATTTAAACAGTTATTGATATGAAACTGAAAAATTTTTTGGAATTGTTCAAGAAATCGGATTCGGGCTTTATCGGAAATACGATTAAATTCTGGGAGTTTGACTAATTCCTGATGTTCAAGATGGAAAAATTCCGATAAAGATAGTAATCTTTTTTTACCCGATTTTGAGTTGGTAACAAAGAATTTTAAATATAGTCTACAGAGGATTAGAAACAGTGGAAAGAAAACCGGTAGGGTCAATAAGGTCAAAACCGGACTGTGATTTTTGTTCGATAATGGCATAAGTATGGATTAAGATTACTTTTTATACTTTAATAATATTTTATCATAATTAGCGATATCGTTGGGAGATTAATCAATATCAAGGTAAACATCGCCTGCCCCTTTGTTCTAACATAAAATAGACAGGAATTACTATCGGATTATACCGGTTTATAACCCGAATTGGTCCGAGCAATTCGGGTTATTAACCCATACTCCATACCAGTTGGAATAGGGATGGTAGTGGTTTTACAGGAGCAAACTGCAAAGTTTGCAGTTTGCTCGGTAACCGTAAGTAAATCAATAAAATCAGCTTAAATTTATGCGGTAAAAAATCAGATTGCAAACTTTACAAACTGATCCAGATCGAGCTTATTGAAGGATAGAAATTATCATCTTGGATAAACATAGCACTATTTTAAAATCAAAATCCATTTTGACTTTACCGGAATGGCATTGTAACTATAAAAAAATCAATCTATATAGCAAGTTGCAAAGCATGCAACTTGCTATATAGTTGTTTATATATCGTTATATAGAAACAAACTGGAATTTATCCAGTTTGCTATCTAACTATAAATAAATCAATATAACCAGTTAAAAATCCAGATCGTTGATTAATAATCATATATATACGGATAAATTGGGTATGGTATAGTAAATAAAAAAGAATCGATTATCTAAACGAAAAATATAAACAGATAAAAAAAAAGAATTTAAATTAGTCTTGCCATTGACATGGTCAAAATTTAGCAGTATAATAAACGTCGTTCGAGGGATTGAGGTGGAATATCGCTAATTAAGTTTTATGTAGGGTTAGCGATATGGATATTGTTCACCATCTATATAATATCCTAATCTTCTTAGTAATATTAGTTGGTCCCATTCCACTCTGCATATCGATACTCCTCTTATCAGAAAAATATTATCCTATTCCATCCTGGTCACATTATTTCGTTATTATTATAACCATATGGAGCACGATTCAGGTCGGCATCGGTTTACTTGCCGGAATGATGTCCTATTTATGCTGTAGTGGAATTGTTATCATCGAATCCTTGATGTTAATTCTGGGAATAGGGTATCTCATTTATTTCAGACATCACCATATTTGGTTCCTATCCTTAACGAAAATCGAAATCAAGTCGCATCATAGTTTTACTGAATTAGCGCTTATTGCAATATTCATTATTCTCGGGGCAAGCCATTTATGGTATCTCATTACCGTCCCGATACTGGATTATGATTCAACGATGTATCATCTTCCGGTAATGGCGCGATGGTATCAGTCCGGAACCTTAAGTTTACTCGATCAATTCAGTGTTTATCGAATATCCATTCCAATCGGTCAACTCCAAATCAGCCGATATCCTTATAATTGGGAACTATTGTGTACTTTGTTTGTATTCCCATTTCAAGAAGATTATTTAGTGGCCATGCCCAATTTATTGGCCTGGATATTACTCGGATTAGCCATTTATTTAATCAGTATAAAACTAGGCGCAACGAAATTATATGGGTTAATAGCCTCCAGTTTGGTATTGAATTTCCCGATTGTAACCAGTAATATCAATACCATGCATATCGACCTGGCATTCGCCGCATTTTTTATGGTCGCATTCTATTTTGCACTCTTATATCGCCAAACGAGAGTATCCCTATTCTTATTTTTTCTATTATTAGCCTTGAGTATGCTTTTGGGAATAAAAATGACCGGGCTAATCTATGGTATAGTCCTGGTAATGCTGGTATTTGGTATCAAGAAAAAATATTGGATTCATTCCGAATCCCTCCGAACTCGTAAAATAACCTTAACGCATCCTGGTGTCGTTGGGCTGCTGAGTTTTCTCAGTTTGGTTTTAGTCGGTGGTTTCTGGTATATCCGGAATTATATCCTGCTCGGTAATCCCCTGGGGCATGTATCTTTTTTATTCAATAATCAACCCGATATATCTTCCGTGATTAATCTCGGATTTATATTGAAAACCACTTTGATTAAGGTGGTCAGTCTTAGTAATATCGAACACTGGTCTATCCTGGCGAAACAAATCTTTTTACGATTAAATTTACCGTTTTTAATCATGGTGGTTCGAGGTTTGGTTTGGTTGATACTGTTGCTGATAAAAAAACAAAACTTTTTTCGGATCCCTTTCGGAATCTCGGTATTATTAGCCGTTACCGGTTTGATTTATTTATTTACTCCATATAGCGGAACCGGAATAAATCTCGCGCCATTTGGTTCCTGGTTTGGTGGTAACCTCCGATTCGCATTGCCATTCCTGAGCGTCTTAGGGGTAATTTCTGCCCTCATTGCAACTTTTATCCATTTACCGATAGTACCAAGCTTGATTATGGTTGTTCTGAGTAGTATGATCGGCGTATCGCCAATGGGAATAAAACCGACATTAGTATTTAGTATCCTAATAGGTTTTGTTTTCCTGGATTTATGGATATATCAAAGGATTGGATTTGGCAAGCATAATGACTATTTCAAAATACCCTTACGACTGAAACGAATGCGATATGCAATTGTTTCTTCGATTATAATCACTCTTTTATTCGTATCTTATTTTACGCGAGTACAACGGGCTGAAAATAGAATAACATATTTTGGCTATGATATCGATCGATATTTCTATGAACATATCGGACAAAATGAGGTTATTGGTTATCTCTTAAGTTATCGGAGCTATTTACTGTATGGAAAATCGCTAAATCGAAAAGTAATCTATATCCCCGCAGACTCCGATGATTTTCAGCATTGGTTTGATATTGTTAAAGAGAATCGTATCCATATTATTGCTATCGGTCCGATGCGGAAAGAATGGTTGAATCGAAAAGAATACCAATGGTTAAACGATCCGGATGGTCCATTTACCCGAATTTTTGGAGTAGATCCGATGAAACAAATGGTATTTTATCGAATTAAACCGGATTGCCAAAAACAAAATATAGAGTTAAATAAATAAAGTAGTCAAATCATCCCCGAGGTGCTATTTCTATTTATTGACTATCCCTTTGCTGATTTAGTCTCCGGTATTCCTGCAATCATATTCCTGCCGATGGATAATATATAATTATGATATAATGCGGTAAAATCGATTACTTTTGTTCATCTGTAATTCGGAATTATACATAGAGTATTTAGTGCTATTGGAGCCATCAAGCTATGATATAATAAAAAATAAATAGATTAGCAATACTTATTATAATCGAAATATATCTTATTTTGACTGGAAAGGATTGAATATCGAGATTTATGAACCGTAAGAAAATAAATGGTATCGTTAATATAGTATTCATAGGTATCATACTAATCATCTTCGGTATTGGTATTGCACATTATCGGAATCTAAAAAACGCTAAATCCGATTCCGATACTACCACAATATCGCCAGGTAAAACCGGAATTGACCAAACCCAGCAAAGCCAAAACCAACTACTGAGATTAGCGCAAAATAATCATCATAAAGTAGTTATCATTGGATTAGATGGCGCTACCTGGCGAGTGATTATTCCGCTGCTTAACCAAGGGAAATTGCCGAATATTAAATATCTCATGGACCATGGAACCTATGGCATCTGTAAATCGATAACCGAATTTCCGATGGTTTCGCCAGCGATTTGGACGAGTATCGCTACCGGGAAAAAACAGAATAAACATGGGATCGAAGGGTTTGTTATCCATCTACCCGGTGGATATGAACAAGTGCCGGTAACCAGCGAGTTTCGCAAAGTTAAAGCGATTTGGAATATTCTTAGCGATTATAAAAAGACCGCCGGAACCGTAGAATGGTTTGTCACTCGCCCCCCGGAAAAAGTGAATGGATTTATGGCTTCTGTAAATTCGACCAGACAATGGTTTACTTATCCGGAAGCATTAGCTGAAGAACTCGACCGATTAAATCCAGCAGCACTCGAAACGCCCCGCATCTCCTTGTTTCCTTATACCAAAAATTTCGAATTAAAAGTCCCGTTCGGTTCTCCGGAATTTACCTATAATTATACGATGCGGCAGATTTTGAAATATCAGAAGCGAGATACGTGGACATTGCAAGCGGATATGTATTTATATCAGAAATACCAGCCGGATTTTTTTGGGACTTATTTCCCTTGGATTGATACCGTTTCCCATCTAACTTGGAAATATTATCAACCGATTTCGCTGAACGCTATGTACGAGGTTACTGCTCAAGAGAGGCAATGGTTTGGGAATATCATTCCCAGAGTATATGAAGAGGAAGATGCGAAAATCGGCCTACTCTTGAAACTTATTCCGAAAGATGCGACCGTGATAATCGTTTCCGACCATGGATTCGAACCGTTCAACAATAGCAAATTATACCGCTGGACGGATTTAAATTTACTGTTCAATGAGCTTGGATATCTCAATAAGAATGACCAGGGAGTTATCGATTGGTCGCAGACCCAAGCCTATGAATTGGAAGATTATTACCGGGAACAGCGTATTTGTTATCTCAATCTGCAAGGGAGAGAAAAGCATGGAATCGTTAATCCCAGTACCGCAGATACGGTTCGCGATAATATTGTTAACGATTTAACCCAACTGGTTACCACTACTGGAAAAAAGGTGTTCAGTAATATCCAGAAAGCAGATTGGAATAAACCGGAGAATTTGAAAGAAAAGAATCCACAAGTTACGGCTTATCAAAAAACCATTTCACCCTATAGTGGTGATTTCTATGTAACCGTTAATCCGGAACTGGATTATAAAGATGTGATCGTCTTTCATAATAAACAAATTCCAGCAAAGCATTTTATTGCGGTTAATCCAGCGTCAGGCGACCATCAAGAAGATGGAATTATTATTATCTCCGGTCCACTGATTAAACAGCAACATGTTATTACTAATGCGTCAGTACTAGATGTAACCCCAACGGTGCTCTATTTAATGGGATTACCCTATGCAAAAGATATGGATGGGAAGATTCTCATTGATGCAGTTGAACCGGAATACCGTAAAGATTTAATATCTCGGCCTATCCCGACCTATGAGAATAATATTCCGATCCAAAGAATGGTCTCGAAAGATACTGCCACCGATGCAGATATGTTGGAAAGATTACGTGCACTCGGTTATATCGGTAAATAAGGTGGAATTTATTGACTTAATTACCGATATACCCTAGACTACGAAGTTGCTCAGCGGTTTCTGCGTCAATTTTCTGATACGCCCACGTGCGCAGTTTGTTATTATCAGCGAGCCATTTATCCAGATACTGCTGCATATCAGCTTTTTGTTTGGGGTTATCTTTATCCAGATTATTCAATTCATCCGGATCTTTTTCCAAATCATATAATTCCGGGGGTGCAAATTCGGATGAGATATACTTCCACTTATCCGAGCGTACTGCATAACGCTCTCCAACCGGAATATGCCGCCGGATACAATCTTCTTGATTCTGATAATATCTACGTTCGATAACCGCATAACCGGAGGTAGCGGAATTTATACCTTGCATTAGTGGAAGTAAATTCTTACCTTGTATAAAGGTATCGGATTTGATTTTCGTTATTGCTAAAATCGTCGGTACGATATCGATGGTTCGAACCAAAGTCTTGATTTGCTTTCCTTGCGGAATGATTGATTTTGGACCGGCAAAAAGTAAAGGAACCCGAATGGCAGTGTCGTAGAGCGATTGGTCATGATTCGCATAAATCCCATGGTCGAAACATTCACCATGGTCAGCGACAAGAACAATAATTGTATTATTAAGTAACCCTTGCTGACGAAGATAAGCCATCAGTCTACCAAATTCAGCATCAATATAACTTATCTCTCCGGAATAGAGCGCTTTCATATGGTCGATATCTTTCTCGGTAGGACTATATTTATGCTCTTCCATAGCGCTCAATTGGCTAAAACTCGCATAAATCTTGCTGTCGTTATTGGCAGCAGGATATCGGTTGGCAAATTGCGCTGGTGGTTCATAAGGAGTATGCGCGTCAAAATAGTGAAGCCAGATAAACCAGGGCTTATTCTGGTTTCCTTTAAGCCAGGTTAGGGTAGCATCGGTAACTTGAGTCGCATTCCGTTGCAATCCTTGAAACTTATCGTCAAACGTATCGAATCCCTGAGCGAATCCCAACGTTTTTCCCAAGTGAAAAGCACTAACAAACCCAGCAGTGGTATACCCGTTCGCTTTTAATATTTCCGGAATGGTGGTTATGGTAGTTCGAATCGTCCAGGAATTGGTTAATACTCCATGAACCCGAGGTTCCAATGAAGTTAGAATTGAAGCATGCGATGGGGAAGTCGTCGGCATTTCACAGACCGCGGTATTGCATAAAATGCCGAATGTAGCGAGTTGGTCAATATTAGGGGTCTGAATTTTTTGATTACCATAACACCCGAGATAATTTGCGCGTAAGGTGTCGACAGTAACCAATAATATATTTACCGGTCGGGTCTGTTGATACTTGATTATTCCGCAGATGAGTAAAGCTGCAACAACAATCCAAAAGAAGTATTCGAGTCCTTTATAATTTCTTTTTTTGCTTATAACCTTAGCCATATTTCTTTTTTTGCGTGTTTACTATATTAATGATATATATTTTACCATATCAGTAAAACCATTATTGCAGTTTCTTACGAATAGCGATACCGAGATAAGCAATTAAGATTAGGAAAGTAATAAGGGTTATAGTGAGTCCGAGATAAAAAGAAATGGGACGAAAGGTGAAAGTAACCGTATGTTTCCCAACTGGTAAGGCAATCGCACTAAATAAATAGTTCGCTTGATATATTGGGATTTCCTTACCATCAATATCGGCACGCCAACCAGGATAATAATATTTACTTAAGAATAAAAATCCGGTATTTATCGTATAGGTATCGATGATAATCCGATGTAATGCTTCTTGTTGTATCAGTACTTCAGCTTGAGTGTTCGCCGGGCTATTTTCCATGGGTTTTCCGAATGGCGTATATTTTTCTAATACTACAATTTGGGTAGGATTAAACTCCGGCTGATTTAGATACGCTAGAATATCCGATTTATTATCTAACGATTTTGCCTGCGTAACAAAAAAAGCTTTCGGAAGATTGTTTTTTAAACGATATACTTTAACATCACCATTATGAACCAATTCAAGCCGATTATTACTTAACGGTATTTTGGTGATGATATACTTAACATTAGCCATGGATAATATCGTCAGCTTCTGATAAAGTTTCTGCGCTCGTTCTTGTGGCTTCATTTTATTCCAGGGTGCTTCGATATCTCCTAATAATTCATAATAGCGCAGTATATGCGCTGGACCATAGAGTTGGAAAGTCGGCATGTGATAATAAAGACCGGAAAGCCGGGTTAAGAGACTGACGCTGTCATAAATATCATCATATCCTTCACAAATCTGGTTGGAAAGACTATATACCCGATAATCGGTAGCTTGATCGCGCTGGATAATTCTAACCGCAGCGGGTTTGTCTAAACCCAGATGCCAGTTGACCGGTCGATTTAAGTCTTGCTTTATAATACTACTAAACCAGAATAAATCAATAATGATAAGAAAAAGAATACTTATCTGCATGGTTTTAATCGAAATCCGATTTGAAAATAGCCCGTATATAAAGAAGAGTAGCATCAGAATAAATAAACCCGATTGCCATAAGAGATGAGTGTTTAAAAAGTTTCTTCCTACTATTCCTTGAAGTAATTGATATCTGATTCCGGGTTGGGTATATATAATGATTCCGATCAGTACGAGACCGATTCCAAAAAATATTACTAGTTCTCGATACCATACTTTACTGATTTTCTGTAACCGTATTCTATCGGCCAAATCGGCTAAACTATCGAAACCTATCCCCGCGAGAAGCGCGGCAGCAAAGGTAGTTAAGAATAATATTTTAGCCGGAACGCGGCTATGGCTGAAAAAAGATATGGGATATATGAATCGATATAATGGGGTATTATTTCCTAAAGCAATAACCAAGGTAATAATAATCGTCCAGAGAAAGAATTTAGTATAAAATGATTTTCTTCTAAATCTTTTAAAACTTCAAAAAGTTCGTATCCGTCACCGCCGGTATTTACAATTAAAATTTTTTTATTCATTTCTTATTTATTAATCAATATTAAAAAGTCTTCTTTTTTTAGGCCGCCTAGCAGAAAAAGCGCGAAGAGATATGAAAGACAAGCAACTGCCAAAACAATAAATAAATTAGCAGAAATATATATA
>JBHGBB010000114.1:0-12822 GCA_041946755.1 bacterium
AATAAAATCAGAATTAAAAAATGGTATATTGTTTTCGGAGGGCTTGCTTTAGTTGGTGCGGTAGGAGGGTATTTTGGTCCTGGAATCGTTGAAGAGCATTATACCCGTGCACTAAAATCTCGGAAAATAGATTATGACGGATGTATAATGATTGTACCCGAATACCATTGGGCAGTAACTATTCAGCGGAGCCTTGTATATAATCAGAAACCATCGATTTCTTTATACAGCAAAATATCAACGGTAAAGGTTAATAGTTATCAATGGTCGATTGTGACGACAAAATCAAAGCCGGTTTCTTTAATAGCATTAAATCTAACCTTTCTTAAATATAACCCAAAATATAAACAAAGATTCCTCCGGATGAAAGTAATAAAACATCGGGGAACGGTATTTACGATAACGGTTTTGCCGCCCAATGATATTGATGCTAGAATAGGTATTGAACGAATATATCCCCGGGAAATTAAAGGTAGAACGCAAGAGTTATGGGTACCCCGGCCAGATGATTTGCATCAATTCGCCACTCAAAGCAAAACCATTTCTTTTGATACCGTTTTCTCTCCGAACGAACGGTTCGAACTGAGCTTATCCGACTACTTCATTAAACTGAAATAATCCTCCTAAGTAGAAAACCGTATCTTATCCTGACCGATTCACCGCTCGAATTTTTGTTATAATAAATATGGAGGCACAAAAATATGATAAAGAGCATTATGGTTTTATTGCTGGCATTATACGTTGTGGGTAACAGCCATGCTATCCCCATTCAAGGGCTGGTTTTCGAAGATAAAAACGGTAACGGGATTCAGGATGCGGAAGAAGTTGGGTTGGCGAATATCGGGGTTTCCGATGGAACCGCAGTGGCTTTAACCGATACCAAAGGAAAATATAACTTACCGGATGTTAGTTCAACCGCAACATTTGTTTTCGTTACCACACCCAGCGGATATGGTTATGCCAGTACTTTCTACTATTTATTAGACGGGCAGACTACCGCAACCAATGTAGATTTCGCATTGTTAAAAATGAAAGAGAAACCATCAGATTATTTCGTTCAGGTGACGGATATTCATGTTGGAAGCGCTTCCGATGCGGCTGATTTTCTGAATGCGATAACCGAATTGAATCGACTAAATCCGCCTCCGGGATTTATTATCTCTACCGGAGATTTGCTAAATAGAGGAAGTGATACTACGCAGTATGAATTATATAAAGACCAGATAAACCGTTCGCAAGTTAGATGGTATAATGCGTTTGGAAACCACGATGCGAATACCGGAGAAAATCGCGCGGCTAATTATCGGGCATATCTCGGACCGGACTACTATTCGTTCGATTATGGCGCCTATCATTTCATCGTGTTAAATAGCGTACTCACCACCGCGCAGCAGCCATGGTTACAAAATGATTTGCGGATATTAGGGAAAACTAAACCGTTGATTTTTATGCAACACTATCCACCACAGGATCCAATCCGGCACGATCCTATAAAAAATATTCCCAATGCAAAAGCACTGATTACCGGACATTGGCATTCGAATAAACTGATGGAAGAAAATGGCCATTTCTATATTAATACCCCACCCTTGAGAACAGGAGGAATCGAGGCTAGCCCTGCCGTATACCGGATCATCTCAATAAAAGGAAATGAAATTAAGACTGAACTCCGGCCGATAAGTAAGAAGGTTGCGATGGTAACACCGGTAATCACCGAAGAAATTAGCACTATATCCCAGCCGACAACGGATTGGTTAATGTTCCAAAAAGATCCATCGCGGAATGCGATAAGTGAAAATCTTATCTCCCCGCCGTTATCCTTATCCTGGAAGACCGAATTGAAAAACAGTCGGGTAATGTTATCTTCACCATTGGTTAAAGATAAAATGTTATATCTAGCGATACAGAACGAAAACGAAATTGGCGGAAGTATCGTTGCGATAAATGCTGTTACCGGCAAGATTATGAAAACTGCAAAAACCCGGTTATGGATAAATCATACTCCGGCAATATATCACCAGACCTTATACACAGTCGATATGGGCGGCCGGATATATGCTTTTTCTCTTCCCGCACTCAATCTCCGATGGTCGTATGATTTGGATGACGGTCGATCGCATTGGATCTATTCCGCGCCGGTAGTTGATGCCGGTAGAGTTTATGCCGGTAACGCCGGCAAGTTTGTTTGTTTAGATGCTGAAACCGGGACGCCGATTTGGGATAAGCGATATGGGTCTGATTGGGTATCATCCTGGGTAACTCCGTCAATTGCGAATGACACCATGTATTTCGGGGCGATTTGGAATGAAGAAAACTGTTTTGCTGCCGATATCAAATCCGGTGAAATCCTCTGGAATTATAAGACCGGCGGAGTACATACTGCGCCGGTACCGTATAAGAATACCGTATATGTATCCGATGCTAATGGAAAGCTATCAGCATTAGATATCAATACCGGTCAAGAAATATGGGCAACCCAGCTCGATAAATCATGGATATTATCGACTCCGGCGATATCGAATGGAATGATCATCGCCGCTTCAGGAAAAGGAACTATTTATGCGGTTGATACTACAACCGGAACAATCAGATGGCAGGTCCATGGCGGAGAAGGTATATTGCGGATGAGTATCTATCAGTCAAATAACTATGCTATATTTTCATCGCCGGTAATCTCCGGGAAAACCGTATATATCGGCAGTAGTGACGGCTATTTATATGCTATCGATATCTTAACCGGTAATGTGGTTTGGAAACAGGATTTCGATAGTCCCATCGTTTCAACTCCGGCGATTGCCGGAAATACCGTTTATGTGGTTACGATAGATGGAACCGTTTATGCCTTCTGTGGTAGACAGTAGTTAGGATTATCGATTATAATAACTGGATATAATCCGAATCTGAAATAATTGATTGAGTTTGGAGGTGAATATTCATGGGTCGAGATAACCGCAATGAAATGCGGAAGCAACATCAGAAGAAATCGAGAAGTCTACAAGCGAAATTGAAACTTATTCGCGAAAAGTTGGGAATAACCATTTATCCCAATCAATGGGAGAAAATATCTCTTCCGGCAAGAGAGCAGATGCTGAAAGCTATCTTTCCTGAAAGATATGCGAGACCGCAACCGCAGCAACATCCACAGTCGCAATCTGCACCTACTTCTGCACCGGCAGCCAATCCTGAACAGAAATCAGGTTAATTTAACCTGATTTCTGCTGTTTTATCGCATCTGTTCGTTACAAAAACTCCGATAGCTGCATCCGATACATTGTCGCGGATTATAATGCAAGATATCCGGCAGCATCCCGCAAACGATTACATTTCGAGCAGATTCTGCCGTCGCCTCAACTGCCGCTAATTCCGGTTTACCGATATGTACCGGTTCGAGTTCTTTCCGATTCGGATAATAAATAAACGCGGTTTCTACCGGCAGCCCGAAATTATCTTGAATCAGCCAGGCATACGCATAGATCGGTATGAAATATTGTAATGATTTTATTTCTTTGGACTGTTTGATATAAATCGGGTATTTTTTAAGTAAACTTCTACCGAGAATATCGATTTTCCCTTGAATGAATTTGTTCTGTAAATGGATATTATATTTCAAATCGATTTCATTTATCCCATTATGGGTAAGTAGCTCGGTTAACACCGGATCATATTTCTCGCGATAGAGGATAGCGGTTTGATGGCTTAACGGATCTTGTTCGTGCCTGGTACCTGCGCGTAAATAAGACCAATAAACAATCCGCGGGCATTCAACAAACTCGACTAAATCGCGAACGGTTAATAATAATCCTGCACTCGTTATCGCTACCATACCCATCTCCCCAAATACATTTTTGTAACTGGTATAAGAGGTAAGTTACTATTTTGATATAATAGGTAACTTGTTCTCTTCTATAACCTCAACTAATTCAAAGTTTATACCGGCTGCCCGATATTACCCTAATTTATATCAATATATAGTGCAAGACCTATGCCGAAACAAGCAATTATCGAATATTATCTATCCGGAGCGATCATCCATAACACAGCCAGTTTCAGTACCAGCATCTGCATTAGCAGAACCGAAAAAAGTATGATGGGCTTCTACTGTTTTTCCGGGGTTATTTATCCTAGGGAAAAAACCATAAAAGCAGCCTCGTTATTAGAGAGTATGTTTAGCTTTCCTGAGTTCAATAGATTAGAAAAATCAATTTTCCCAGAGATAAACGCAGGGTCGGTCAGCATGAACTATCTTTTAAAATCCAATCTATAAATTTCTAATGGCTATCCATCGTCAAGAAATATCATTGTGGAATTATAATGGGAAGTGGAAAAGTCAAAACAAGGGAGATAAAGATATATTTCTGGTGTAATAAAGCAAATCTCTATAGCAGAATTTTCCCTGATTGCATCGATAGAATCATGAGGTTTAGTGGCTATTGAAAAAGGAGATATTCTTGCGGGGGAACGCTTGCCGGTATGGATTCAACCGCAGCTTGAGCTGCTTTAAACAGATTAATTCTGCCGTTGGCAACGCATTTTCCGGTGAGTGCCGGGATAACATCAACGGTATCCATAACAATCTGTTTAACCTGTAGATTAGACAGACTGGTATTAATCGACCAAATTAAACCGCATTCTCCGGAAACATGGGGAGTCGACATTGAGGTTCCGCTCATCAATCCATATCCGCCGTTGAGAAGAGTACTATAAATTTCCGCTCCCGGAGCCGCAACGTCTATAGTAGTAGGTCCATAGTTTGAAGACGACCAGAGCACATCGGTGGCGGTTGTAGCCGCGACTGAGATAATATTCGGTAAATCATAACATGCAGGGTAAAATCGGACCGAATCATTATTTAGTGCGTTATTCCCGGCACCAGCGATAAACAATTGCCCGGCTTCATTCGCGGTGCTGATCGTATCATACATTGCCTGGGTATGATAAATATAAGAGGTCCAGCTATTTGAAGTTAATTTCGCGCCTTTTTGTATTGAATAAAGAATAGCGCTAATCGCGCTCGCTTCTGTTCCGCCACCGCTCGCGCCGAACATTCGTAATACCATTAATTTCGCTTGCCACATTACTCCCGTTACTCCGATCCCGTTATTCCCTCGTGCAGCAATTATCCCGGCAACATGGGTACCGTGTGCGTTAATACCAAGAACATCATTGTTATTATCACCGAAGTTCCAGCCGATCGTGTCGTCAACATAGCCGTTTCCATCGTCATCAATGCCATTGAACGGTATCTCATCGGGATTATGCCAGATATTATTAATCAAATCCGGATGGGTGTTATCTATCCCGGTATCAATAACGCCGATGATGAAGGTACTATCTCCAATACTAATATTCCACGCTTCCGGGGCATCAATATCCGCATCGGGCGTACCGCCAGTCTGACCGGTATTATTAAAATTCCATTGTTGAGTGAACGAGGGATCGTTCGGAGTTTGCAAAAGATGAATATAATAGTTCGGTTCCGCGTATTCGATTTTATCCCGGTATTTCGCATACGTCGAGATGGCGCTCAACATACTTTGTTTTTCAGTAAGTTTGACTCTAGTCACGCCAATTTCAGGATAATAGTTTAGGTTACGGGCTCCAACCTCGGTATTGATGGCTTCTACTGCCATTGCAGAACACCCGGACTTGAATTTCACCAGAAGTTCATCAGGGACATACGCTGCCTCCGGTTGAATTTTGAAGGGTTCAATTGCAGCGGGTGCATTAACCACAATAACACCTGCGCCGAGTAGTAGTAGTATCCATAAACTGATTTTAATGCTCATAATTTTTTTCGTTTAATTTAAAGTTAGAGGAAGCAGGTTTCTGTTGATAATATACTTCTTTTTGGTTATTCTAGGAAAAACATTGTTTTGTTTTACCGAACCGTTTACCTGAATAACTCTTTTTTCTAAGACATAATAGACCAAGATTATAAGGTAGAAATATAATGTTGTCAATTAGAAATTCAAAATTATTAGCAGTTCGGTATTAATTTACTTAAAAGGAGAAAAGAAAAAAAGATGGTTTGTTGTATGATATGAAAAGAGGCGATTCGGTAATCCGCTTGTATTATCCAACTTATTAGTAATAGGTCATGCTATTTGACGTATCGTAAGGTCAAAACATTAAAATGATATTTTATATTCGTAAAAATTGCGCTATAATCTATTAATCATGATGTAGCCTATGAAAATCGCGGATGCATCTGGATAAAAATATATTGGAATTGTTTGAATCGTTGTTGCTGTATTTTTTAAGGAGGTGAAAGTTGCATGGCAATGATTAAAGCCGGAATAATCGGCACCGGATTTATCGGGCCGGCGCATGTTGAAGCGATTCGTCGGCTTGGATTCGTTGAAGTTATCGCGTTAGCCGAGAATTCGTTGTCCCGGGCGAAAGAAAAAGCGAAAGAGTTGCAGATTCCACTAGCCTATGGCGATTACCGGGAGATGTTACGCAATCCCGATATTCAAGTTATCCATAACTGCACACCAAATTATCTGCATTATCGGCTTACCCTGGATACTATTGCTGCCGGGAAACATATTATTTCAGAGAAACCATTATCGATGAATGAACAGGAATCAGCGAAATTGGTTGCCGCGGTTAAGAAAGCCAAACTAGTGAACGCAATCGATTTCAATTATCGCGGGTATCCGTTGGTGCAACAGGCGAAACAGATGATTGCTGCCGGTGAACTCGGTCAGCTCTATTTGATTCATGGTTCTTATCTCCAGGATTGGCTGTTATATTCCACCGATTATAACTGGCGGTTAGAATCGAATCTCAGCGGGAACTTGCGAGCGATCGCCGATATCGGGTCGCATTGGTGCGATTTAGTCCAGTATATTACCGGGAAAGAAATCACCGAAGTATATGCGGATTTAAAAACCGTTATTCCGACTCGAATTCGGCCGCAAGGGGTTATCGAAACGTTTACCAAGCAATCCCGCAATCCACAATCTACAATCCGGAATATGAAGGTTGATACGGAAGATTATGGCGCAGTATTATTGCGGTTTGCCGGTGGCCAGAGTGGGGTATTTTTAGTTAGTCAGGTTAGTGCCGGTAGGAAAAACCGATTATGGTTCGAGATCGATGGCAGTAAATCCTCGATATCCTGGGACCAGGAAGAACCGAATATCCTTTGGCTGGGGCATCGGGAGAAACCAAACGAGATTCTACCGAAAGACCCGGGGTTATTAGCAGACTCGGCAAAAGGATATGCCCATTATCCGGGTGGCCATCCGGAAGGATATCCTGATGGATTAAAGAATCTGCTCCATAACGTATATCAAGACATACGAAATGGTACAGGTTGCGGTGAGTATCCGAAATTTATTGATGGGCATAGGGCGATGCTGCTCAATGCTGCGATATTAAAAAGTTATAAAACAAAAAAATGGATTAAGGTAAATCCGAAATAAATTTGGAACGCAGATAGCCGCTGATTTAGTAAATTAGCGCAGTAAACTTATTTTATTTGTTATCTTGGTTTTATCTGTGGGAATCAACGGCTGATTATGTTGGTTTCGATATTCGAAATTCGATATTCGGATTTAAACAAGGAGGTAGGTATGTATTTAGGTTTTTTAACGGTATGTTTAGGGAAAGTCGAATTACCCAAATTGGTTAAATGGGCATCGGAAAACGGGTTTGAATCGTTAGAAGTAGCTGCCTGGCCGGTAGATAGCGACCGGGATTATGCGGGAAGTACGCTTAATGTCGCGCAACTGAATCAGAAGAAAGCCGATGAACTCAAGAAAGTTTTTGCGCAGAATAAGGTAAAAATCTCATCGTTAGCGTTTTATGATAATAATCTGCATCCGGATAAGAAGAAACGAGAAGCGGTGCATGAGCATCTCTATAAGGTCATCGATGCGGCGGAAATGTTGGGGGTTGACCAAGCCGGAACCTTTATCGGTCGCGATCCAAACCTAACGATTGAAGAGAACCTGAAAGAATTCCAGAAAGTATTCAAGCCGCATCTGGAATATGCGAAAAAGCATAAGGTGAAATTAATTATCGAGAATTGCCCGATGGTCGGCTGGCAAAAACCGGAATTGGTCGGGAATATAGCGTTTTCACCGGAGTTATGGAAACAGATGTTTGAATTACGGCCGGAAGAGAATTTTGGATTGAATCTCGATCCGTCCCATCTATATTGGCTAGGTATAAATTATCTGGAAGCGACTAGAGAGTATGCTTCCCGAATATTGCATACCCATGCGAAAGATACCGAAATTATTTCCAAGAAACTCGGTACCGGGTCGATTTATGGCCGCGGCTGGTGGCGGTATCGGATGCCGGGATTAGGGCAAATCGATTGGAATAAATGGATTTCCATTTTAAGCGAATCGGGATATAATGGCGCGGTATCAATCGAGCATGAAGACCCGGTTTGGGAAGGCAGTGAAGAGAAGACCAAGAAGGGATTATTTATCGCGAAACGGTGTTTATCGAATTATTTGGTATAAAACATGCTCTTAATCGAATAATTCGATAGCAGACGGAAATATATTTTCCTGAAATCGAAATTAAGAATACTATATCTCCATATAGTGAAGGGAGGGGAAATATATGAACTGGTATAAAGCGATCGCGATGCTCTTAGCAGTATTAGTCGTAGTGCTAAGTCTCGTATCTTGCGATGGGACGGTAGTATATCGCGATGATTGGCGGCCGCCGCCAGGACCGCATTGGGTACCCGGGCATTGGAGCTGGGATGGCGGTGATTGGGTATGGATTGGCGGACATTGGCGGCCTTGATGCGCATGAACAGACAGAGAATGGATTATAGAGTAGACAGAATAATAGATAGTTCGGTTAATTTAGCAGGAAGGTTAACCCGATATTATCGGTAGATTCTGTCTACTCTTTTTTTGAAGGTATGGCGAACAGTAAATTGGAAATAAATATTTTAGTAGTCGATGATGAACCGAAACAAGCGGAAATATTCCAGCAGGCGCTGACTAAAGATGGATATTCGGTGCAAACGGCAAATAGCGGGGAAACCGCTATCCGGTATTTAAAACAGGAACCGGTACAGATTGTTATCACCGATTTACGGATGCCGAAAATCGATGGATTAGAATTATTCCATTGGATTAAACGGAATAATCCGGAAACCGCGGTGATTTTCGTTACCGCTTATGCGACAGTCGAAACGGCAGTCGATGCCTTGAAATCCGGTGCCCGGGATTATCTCTTGAAACCGGTTAAACTGGATGAACTGCGGTTACGGGTTAAAAATATCGTATCGGAATTGGTATTAAAACAGGAAAATGTTCTCTTGAAAGATACCGTCCAGAAGAAATATCGGTTCGAAAATATCATTGGTACCAGTAAACCGATGCAGGAAGTGTTCGCGAAAATAAAAAAGGTTGCACCGAGCGCGACTACGGTTCTTATCCGGGGAGAAAGCGGGACCGGGAAAGAGCTGGTTGCGCAAGCTATCCATAGTCTTTCACCTCGAAACCAATCGCCGTTTGTTAAAGCGACTTGCGCGGCATTGCCGGAAGGGTTATTAGAATCGGAATTATTCGGCCATGTTAAAGGGGCGTTTACCGGCGCGATTCGGGATCGGGAAGGCCGGTTCGAAGCCGCAAATAATGGCACTATCTTTTTAGATGAAATCGGGGATATTCCATTAACCACTCAGGTCAAACTGTTGCGGGTATTGCAAGAGCGGCAGTTCGAACGGGTAGGAGATACCCAAACGATTACGGTTGATGTCCGGGTGATTGCGGCAACGAATAAGAATCTGGAAGATGCATTACAGCAGAAAGAGTTTCGGGAAGATTTATATTATCGGCTGAATGTGGTCAGTATCTATCTGCCGTCGTTACGTGAGAGAAAAGAAGATATCCCGGCGTTAATCGATCATTTCCTAACCAAATTCTCTGCGAATACCCCTAATCAGGATGCAAAGAAAAAGCCAAAACTTGATTCCGCTACCTTAGACTTGATTCTGCAATATCATTGGCCGGGGAATATTAGAGAACTTGAAAATGCGATCGAGCATGCTTTGGTTATGGGTAACGGTGAACTTATTCTGCCGGAAGATTTACCGATTCCGATTCAGAGTAGCCAGGAACAATTAGCCGCTAAAGCCGAAACGGTATTGGATGAAGGTATAACCTTGGAAGATATGGAACGCCGGCTGATTCGGAGCGCGTTGGTTAAAACCCAGAATAATCAGAGTAAAGCCGCGAAACTGCTCGGTATCACCCGCCGGACTCTGGGATACCGGATGAAAAAATATAATATCGAATAGACCTACCATAAATGGATGATAAATCCCAAATTCCAAATCCGAAAAATAATCTAACCGCAAAGTTCGCTAAGAACAATCGCAAAGAACGCAAAGAAAAAATATCTATTTTCACGATCTTTGCGCCTTCTCTGCGATCTCTGCGGTTAAGTATTTATATTTTGGGCATTTGGATTTTGAGTTTTGGGGTTTGGCAGCGCAGTTATGCTGCCGTTTCTCCTTGGGGTATCACCGAAACCAATATCGATACTACTGTACTCATCAATTCGATTCAACATCTAACCGAAATCAATTCTAATCAGAAGAATGAGATTATCGCATTGGAGAAAAGAGGGATTGATGGCGCTTATCCCCGGGTAACGGTTACTGTTGCCGAGAATTTCCTGGCGTTTGCGAAAGAGGATATCGAACATCACGATCCTGCCCGAGCCTTGTATACGGTCAGAACCCTGGATCAATTATTGCAAGATAATCGGAAACTACTGGATAAATTAGGTTCGCTCAATACTCCTCCGAAACCGGTACCACACTATATCACCAGCCCCAGGAAAATTCAGGAATATAGTTTTTATGCTACCACAAAAACCTTTAATGGCAAGAAAGCATATCGGCCGGTATTCTTCACCGGGTATGGCCATTTCGCCCAGGTTAGAGCCGATTTGGAGAAGTTTTCCGGATATGGAACTGATCTGATCCAAATCGAAATCGGCCCGCAATTTATTCTGAATACCGAATCGACCATCAATACTGCGGAAATAAATAATTTCTTGAGTGTTGCCGACCGGGCAGCGAAAAGTAATGTCGGGATCGATCTCTTATTAAGTCCGCATTATTGGCCGGACTGGGTGAAATCGAAATATCCAAATCTCCACGAATGCGGTGGGATGGCGTTTTGTATCGATGCCCCGGAATCAAAGAAGATTCTATCCGATTATTTCAAAGCATTGCTACCGAGAATAAAAGATTGTCCGGCATTATTCAGTATCTGCCTCACCAATGAGCCGCGATATTTTATGTTCGATTCCATGAACGAGCAGGTTATAAAATGTCCGTATACCGTTCAAGCTTGGAAAACATGGTTGCAAAAAACCCATCGGAATATTCAAACGCTGAATGCTCGATATCAGAGCGAATATAAATCGTTCAGCGAAGTGCCGATACCGCCGTTCAAACCTGCACCTACCCCGAGATATTACGATTGGTGCCGGTTTAATGCGGAACGGTTCGCTGCCTGGCATCAATGGATGGCGGGAGAAGTGCGACGGTTAGCCCCGAAGGTACCGATTCATGCCAAAGAATCGGTATTATTAGCGGTCACCGACCGGGGAAGATTGCATTGGGGAGTTGAACCCGAACTATTTGCCGAATTGAGCGATATTAATGGAAACGATGATTATAAATTCTATTATCCGAATGAAACCTATCTAACTTCCTGGTGGCAGGAGAATCTGGATTATGATTTTCTAGCGTCAGTCGCCAAGAAACCGATTTTTAATTCGGAGAACCATATTATTGGGGACCGGGATTTGGGGCTGGTACCACCGGAACATGTCCGGAATGTTCTCTGGCAGGGAGCGATTCATGGGCAGGGCGCGACCACTATCTGGGTTTGGGAACGAACCTTCGATCCGAACCATGATTTCGCCGGCAGTATTATGCATCGGCCGGATTGCGCGCGGATGGTAGGAATAACCAACCTCGATTTGCAAAAGTTTGCGCGGGAAATTACCGCAATTAATCAGGCAGACCCGAAATATGTTATCCTGCATTCATATTCTTCATTAGTCTATTCGCAGGAATATCTGGATGCATTCTATAAAATTTATGAGACCTTAAACTCCAGCGGATTGCGGGTCGGATTTGTTACCGAACGGCAATTAGCGGTAAATAAATTAGCTCCGGATAAAATTCTGATTATTCCTAATGCTCCGAATTTAACCGATGCGGCATATCGCGGGCTCCAGCAATTTATTAAACAGGGCGGGAAAATTATCGGAATATCGAAATTGCCGAAAACTTTGATTACGGCTAATGAATATCAGCAGCATCGGTCTAAACCGATACCATTATGGAAATGGTTCGATATTTCATTGTCGAAAGAAGAATTATTGGATAAATTCCATGCGAGTTTTAAACAGGTACATAAAGATTCTCCGATTAAAGTGGTTGATTCCCAAACCGGGAAACCGATTATTGGGATCGAATATTTATCCGCGAAAGTTGGCGATCATTGGGTGGTTAATCTATCGAATTATCTTAAGATCGATAAAACGGTTATCGTTACCTATAACCACCAGCCAATGAAATGTAAAAACCTTTTTACTGACGAACAGCTTAATACTATCACGATACCTCCTCTCGACCCGGTCTTATTCCAACTTAAACCTCAAGACTGTCTTTCTCCCTAATATGGTATAGACATTGATTCCGGATATTGAAGTGTCTATTTTCTCTAAGAAATATATTTCCAGTATTAGTATTTGATACTTGGGATTTAGTACTTTTTATACCGGAGTAGAACCCGAATTGGTCGGACCAATTCGGGT
>JBHGBB010000115.1:0-12748 GCA_041946755.1 bacterium
GCGAGGTCTCGGCGGTGACAATGCCGTTCATGGCGAGAACAGCAGCCTGCATGGTGCCGCCGCCCAGACTGAGCAGCATATTGCCGGAAGGAGTGCCGATGGGTAAGTCCACCCCAATCGCGGCTGCCAGGGGCTGCTGGATCAGGAAGACATCGCGAGTGCCCGCGCCTAATCCGGCTTCATGTACCGCGCGCGTTTCCACGCTGGTAATGCCGTATATATTGCCGGATTATATGAAATAATAATTGATATATTATTAAATTTGATTTTATTTCGAACTGCTCGAACGATTCGAGGGATAGAAAAAAGTACTTTTAGTGGTAAAAACCTAAATCTTATCGGTGGATATACATATGACAAATCACTTAAGTTATCATCTCCGGCAAAATATTTACCTTCGGCAAGTGCTGATTCTGCTACCCAGCACGGAGACACATCAAGTACCGTAACTTTATTTCCTAATCGTTCGATATATTTAACGAATTGTTTAACTCGAATATTGGCAAATGGTACAACATATAGGATATTCATCTCGACATCGATTTATACTACACAATTTTGGGGGTTGGAATTGGTACTATAAATTTACCATTCTTATTTCGATATTGTTTTTCTTTTTCCAGCACATAATTAAGATAATTCCAGGCTAGTAATAAACAATAGTCCGGCAATTCTTCTTGCAGTTTCGTTTCTGAAAATATCGGGATATGGGTTCCCGGAGTATATTTCCCTTGTTTAAATGAAGTGGCGTCTACAATATAATCAATATAATCGGTTTTAATATTGGCATAATTTAATAAGGTATTCCCTTTCGCGGGAGCGCCATATCCGGTGATTTTCTTCTTATCGGCTTTTAATTTTTTCAATAAATCCAACAAATCATCCCGCAATTGCTCTACTTGTTTGGCAAATTTCGTGTAGGTTTGATATTCCTGAATACCAAACTCTTTTTCGTGAGTAAGATATTTTTCCAATATCTTATTGATTCCTTTCTTCTTCTGAACAAATACCCGAAGTGAACCGCCATGTACTTGTTTTTCTTGAATATCGACGATACTCATATTATATTGATCAAACAATACCACCAGTGGATGGATTGCTAAATATGATAAATGCTCATGATAGATAGTATCGAATTCGATATTCATTAACAGATTCAATAAATAAGGGAATTCGATAATAAATACGCCGGAATCTTTCAACAATTGAGCAACACCGGCAACGAAATTGGTGATATTATCAACATGGGCAAAAACGTTGGTCGCGATAATAACATCTGCTTGACCATATTTCTTAACCACTTGTTTTGCGGTATCATCATTGAAGAACATATTTAATGTTCGAATTCCGTTTTGATTAGCTAATTCCGCGATATTATCTGCCGGTTCAATTCCTAATACCGGAATACCCAACGCCATAAATTGACTTAATAGCGTCCCATCATTACTGCCGATATCAACGACCAGACTTTTTTTATCCAGCTGATATTTTTGAGAGACACTGATCGCAAATTGGGTGAAGTGTTTTTTCATCGGGGCCGAGGCGCCGGTAATATATACATAATCTTTAAACATCACTTCTGGATATACCACATGATGGAGTTGAACTAATGAACATTTTTCGCAGATACATACTTCCAATGGGTAATATTTTTCCGGATTATCTAAAACATCTTTTTTAAGCAAACTATTTGCCAGGGGTGTTTTGCCCAGTGATAAAAACGTTCGCAAATTAGGACTATCGCATATTCGACAATTATTTCGCGTAAAATATTCATTTTCAGGAATGAGCATAGTATTCATAGGTATTACCAGATATAAGGTTTATTGGTTTTAGGATCAAGTACCGTTGTATCATCCCAAGGGCGACGAGCCTCATCAGGTGATTGATAATCATATAACTTATTGGCAAAATATAAGACTTGGCTTCCGGCGTTATCGATACATTTATACCCGTGCCAATATTGACCAGGAACCCGAATTATTTTATAATCTTCAGCTCTGACAATCAATTCATCGATTTGCCCGTGAGTTGCTGATTCCGGGATATCGTCATAAACACATAATTTTATTGCTCCCTTTAATACCGTGATATAATCCACTTGTCCCCGGAGATGACGATGCCAGGCTCGAATCACCCCATAATGGCTCATGGCAAAATTCGCTTGCTGAATAATATCATCATCAAGCAAGCTCCGCCAATCAGCACGCATCATTTCGATAAAATATCCCCGATCATCATTATTCTTTTTTAAACAATATTCTTTAACGCCATTCAACATAAATAGCTCCACTTATGGTTATTAATGATATACTTTTACTCGCTGATTACTCCAAGACATCGTTATCTCTTTTGCAATTCTGAAATAAGTTTCTTTCGAGAAACACTTTCCATCGCTAATAAATTAGCCCGCATCAAGGAATAAAATGTCCCGGCATCCGTCCATTGCCCCGAAATAATTTCGCATTCCATCGTCCCTTGTTTAACATAGGTATTATTAACATCCGTTATTTCCAATTCTCCACGACGGGATGGTTTCAGGGTTTTTATCATCTTGAACACTTGCTGATCATACATATATATCCCAATGCCAATATAATTAGACATTGCTTTTTTCGGCTTTTCAACAATCTTAGCCACTCTATTTCCTTTCAACTCGACCACTCCGAACCTTTCCGGATCCGGTACTTGTTTCAAGAACATCCGCGCTCCTTGGGATTGTTTATCAAATCGTTTCACTGCCTCACCGATATTCTCTTCAATAATGTTATCTCCTAGAATAACGACAACCTTGTCTCCACTGGCAAAATGTTCCGCTAACCCTAATGCTTCTGCAATGCCGCCTTCTTTTTCCTGATAAGTATAGTTTAAATGCTTGAGACCGAACTCTTTACCATTGCCTAGCAATCGTAAGAAATCGCCGGCATTATTACCACCGGTAACGATGAGAATATCTTTAATTCCTGCTTGCACCAAAGTATTCAAGGGATAATAGATCATTGGTTTATCCCATACCGGGAGAAGATGTTTATTGGTTATTTTAGTTAATGGTGATAATCGAGTACCTAAGCCACCTGCTAAAATTATGCCTTTCATATCAGCTCCTACTTTAACTTATATCGAGATAATATTTTGATTTTTTATTCTTTTATATAACTGGTCACGGCTTCCCGCCAAGATCGAAGTTTATTTCCAGTTATCGTCTCATATTTTTGATTATCTAATTTGGTATACTTCGGTCGTGGAGTTGGCCGTTCCAGCTCTTCGCTATTTATTGAATCTACTTTAACTATCTTATCTAATCCTTTTATTTTCAATATTTCATTGGCAAACTGATACCAAGAACATATCCCACTATTACTGATATGATATATCCCATATTGTTCGGTTTCGATTAATTGCTCTATCGCAACCGCTAAATCCAATGAATAGGTTGGCGAACCGAATTGGTCGTCTACTACCCGCAAGGTTTCACCGGGTTTTGCTTTTGCGATAATCGTATCAACAAAATTCTTCCAAGGTTTTTTATCGGTAATCGTCTTCGCTACTGATGGACCGAACAACCATGAAGTGCGAACAATATAATAGTCCGATAGCCATTCCTGAACATATTTCTCACCATTGAGTTTTGATTTTCCATAGATATTGATTGGATTGGGTATATCGGTTTCCAAATATGGCACGGCTTTTTGTCCATCGAAAACAAAATCGGTGCTGATATACATTAATACTGTACTGGTATATTCTGCATATTCGGCGATATTCTTTGTACCCTCACCATTAACAAAAAAAGCTTTATCCGGATTAAGTTCGCAGCCATCTACATCAGTATATGCTGCACTATGAATAATTAAATCGAACTGAGTTGGCCCTAAAAACCGAGATATCGAGCCGGGAATAGTTATATCCGCTTGGTCAATATCAATTCTCGTAATATCATGTTTCGGGGCAAGAATGGTATATAAATCGGTACCTAGTATTCCATTAGCACCGGTAATGAGTATATTCATTATATCTCGGACTTGATCACTGTATCCCGCTGGGTATAGTTTTGGTTATAGAATCGTTTATACTCTTCATTTTTCTCTTTTATCTTACGCCACCAATCCGGATTATTCACATACCATTGGACGGTCTTTTCTAATCCAGCTACAAAATTAGTTTTAGGCTGCCAATCAAAGGTCTGCCGGATTTTAGTAGTATCTACTGCATGGCGTTGTACATGCCCCGGGCGATCAACAACATATTGCATCAACTCTTTCGATTTTCCGAGAATACTAATCAGCGCTTCGGTTATATCGATAACGCTCTTTTCAGTTCCACTCCCGATATTAAACACTTCACCGGCATATTGCTTACCGTTATCGAGAAACAAGGATAACGCAATACAATGGTCTTCAACAAAAATCCAATCCCGGGTGTTTTTACCGGAACCATATACCGGTACCGATTTATTTTCTAGGAGATTCGAGATGAATAAGGGAATAAGTTTTTCCGGGTGCTGATACAGTCCGAAATTGTTAGTACATCGGGTAATCACTACCGGCATTTTATAGGTGGTATAGTATGAGAACGCTAATCGGTCAGCACCGGTTTTGCTAGCTGCATAAGGACTTTTCGGCATTAACGCGTCCTGTTCGGAAGAAGGTCTTCCCGGTGCTTCTCCATAAACTTCGTCAGTAGAAATCTGCAGAAACAACTCTAAATTATTGATTCGAGCCGCTTCCAGAAGTACATAGGTTCCATATACATCGGTTTGCACAAAGCTTCCAGCATCGATTATCGAGCGATCGACATGGGTTTCAGCGGCGAAATTAGTTATTCCATAACAACCGGAGACTAATTTATTCACCAAGTTAACATCGCAAATATCTCCCTGAGTAAATTTATATCGGTCTCCAAACTGCTTATCCAACCCAGCTAAATTATCCAGGTTTCCGGCATAAGTCAACTTGTCGAGGATAATTACCGATATCTCAGGAAAATTCGATAAAATATGCCGGACAAAATTACTGCCGATAAATCCGGCGCCACCGGTAACTAATATTGTTTTCATATTTTATACCATCTTTGAAGGTTTTCTTATCTATTGTTCGCACTCGTTTTGAACTGTTAATTATACTGAATAATCCCATTCCAATCAACCTCGAAAAATGACTGGAAGATGAAAAACCATTATGTACTCTATGATATTTATAATAACAAATATTCTGTCTATTTATTCTTTGATCCCAGAGATAGTTGTAGTGATTATTTCTATATTAATATACTTTGTCTCTTTCTCGATTAAGCTAAATATCAAAAATCAGTTTGGCAGCCTGCCAATTTGATTTCGGTATATTCGGTAATATTTATTTTCTTCTCGATTAGCAGTATCCTTTTATCTTTTTCTCCTGGGAAAAAGATTCGACAGTATCACTCTATCCTGTTTCTGATTCATCCCCTTATATTTCAGGATTCTACGAATTTTCTTATTCACTAATTAGCAACCCGGTACTAGAATACTAATTCAATTATCCACTTCGTATTTCGCTTCTCTATTATCTACCGATCACACCGATTTTAATCCCGGAGAGAGGAGCAAGCAGTAAGTTACTGCTTGCTCCTCTCTCCGGGATTAGTTCTTTCTGAATCGACTTGATATTTATACAGAACATCTATGTACTGTTAATTTTTCAATAAATTACCCTACCCTGTTACTAGGTTTTATCGCAACCATAATCAATTCCGCATTGCAGATATATCGTTTATCTAGTATTTGAAATCCGTTATTACTCAATAAACCTTTTAGATTGGATAACGTATAATGCGTTATATGCTCATCCGCATATCCACCCGGTGCAAAGATGCGATATAAATATTCAATAACCTGCCAACTAAGCTTTTGATAATCAGGTGTTCCCAGAATCAATATCCCTCCGGGACGTAATATTCGATTAATCTCAGTTAACCAAACGGCAGTATTCGGTAAATGCTCAATGAGCTGCGAGCATACAATTAATGTAAATTGCTCATTTCGAAATGGTAATTGGAGAATCGAGCCATTAACTAAAGGTAACGAAGTTAAGTCGTGGTGCTGTAAATGGAGGTATCTTAATTTATTCAATTGAATATCTAATCCAATTATATTCCCTTGTGATTGACTAATAATTTTACTTGAACCACATCCAATATCAAGACCATATATTTTTGTTTGCGGTATATTTTGTATTTTCTCTTCGGATATGTATTTGGTAATAATAGCAAATCGTTTTCGTTGCCAATACCGTTGTAATGGAATAATGCTATTAAATGCTCGCGCATCATAATCAGCTGATTGGATCGAATTCCGCAATTTCCACATGCGGTAGAAAGTTCGTAAGAAAGCTATCCCGAAGCGAATCAGTTTCGCATGCGTTCGGCCGGTATATCGCGGATTATATTGAAACGGTACTTCGCAAATCCGCCAACCCTCAGCATGTGTCCGAATAAGGATTTCTTCCAAAACATCGAAATTATGCGATACCAGATTATCGCTTAAGAGCTCTACTGCCGATTTTCGATATAATCGGAATCCACTCGACATATCTTTTATTGGTAATGATAAACCGTGTGAGAAAAAGAGGTTTAGAATCCGGCTGAGTATTATCCGGGATACCGGCATTATGGCTTTTCCGCCTTGAACATAGCGGGAGGCGATTATCACTTCCGCTTCATTCCGCATATCCCATAAATTGTGGAAAAACCGAGGATCATGCGATAAATCCGCATCCATAGTAAACAGCCAAATCCCGGTAGCGATTTTAAATCCTTCCTTAATTGCACCGCCATAACCAGGCGATTTTTGCTGGATGAACTTAAGGTTTAATGGTAACACTACCTCTTTCGTTCCATCGGTTGATCCCCCATCGACGATAATAATCTCATAATCGTTTATCGGAACGAGCTGAGTTAATATCTGATGTAATTGAGGAACTAAGCGGACTAAATTTTCTTTTTCGTTTAAGGCAGGAATAATAACCGATATTTGCATGGATCAAACAACAGATTCAACAGATATAACAATTAAAAAGAATTGATTCTGAATAATATATTAAATCTGTTGTTTCTTTTTGGCGATAATGATCAGTGACATACCGAAAGGAATCGTTATTTTTGATTCGAACCACTGTAAGACTGGTACGATAAAATTCATTATTCGCAATTGTATTCTAGGTAGATTCTTACGCCGTAATACTACACTATTAATCCACCAGGCAATAGCTCCCAGCAGATTAAAATATTCCGATTGTTCAATATTAAATCCGGCATTATTAAGTTTATTTTCGAGTTCACTTTTTGTATACCGGCGATAATGATGCATCGCTCGATCGAGTCGACCATACAATTGCGTCAAGGCCGGAGCTAAAACAATTAATCTCCCATTTGGTTCTATTACTGCTGCGATATTGGATAGAGCTTGCATATCATCTTCAATATGTTCTAACACATTGAGACATAAAGTAGTATCAAATCGGTATTCTTTTAAATCCATCACTGGTGGTTCAGCTAAATTATATTGAATTACATGGACCCGATTATTTTCATTTATTTTGCGTTTAAGTCTATCGATTGAAATTGCATCTGCATCTGAGGTAATCACCAATTGCCGACCTAAAATCAGCCGAGTAAAATTACCGATCCCGGCACCAGTCTCAAATACTCGCTGACCAAGATATTTAGATATTTTAGTATATATCCATCGTGTATAATTCTTACAAGCAGCTAATTGAATGAGTTCTTCATGTTCTTGATTAATTCTAGAAATCCGTCCACGAAACAGCCAATATAACGCAATAAACCCATCTTTCCACGTTATTTTTTTCCCTTCATCATATCCTCGGCCATCATAGGATATCGGAACTTCATATACTCGATATCGCTTCCGGAAAACATAAGCGGTAAATTCCGGTTCAAATCCGAAACTTTTAGACTTAAAGTGTACTCCCTGAATTACTTCTCTACGGAAAGCCTTATAACAGGTTTCCATATCGGTTAGGTTGGTGTTATACAGAAAGTTGGTTAAGAAATTTAAAAAGAGGTTACTTAAATAATGAAAGAATAAAAATACCCGATGCCGGCCTAAAAACCGAGACCCATACACCACATCTGCTTTTCCATGTTCGATTAATTCAATCAATTGCGGATATTCATCTGGATAATATTCCAAATCGGCATCTTGAATAATAATAATATCTCCGGTAACCTGAGCAAATCCGGTTTGGAGCGCGGCTCCTTTTCCTTGATTTCGTTCATGGAAAATAACCTTGATTTTATCGGCTTTGATTCCTTGCAATATCTCTCTGGTACCATCGGTTGAACAATCATCAACGATAATAATCTCTTTTTCAATCGGAACTTTCTGCACCCGATGAAGTATTTCTTCAAGAGTATTAATTTCATTGTATACGGGAATTACGACTGATAGTCGCATAGTGTTGTTATAATCAACCGCCTATTTTTTAGTTCTAAAAGAATATTTTACCAAACCATAGATGGTTCCGGGAATAGCACTTAGTTGACTTAACCGTCTGGTGATTACGAATTTATATACAAAATAAGTATTCATAAATAGCAGATACGCAAAAAACCGATGGAATTTACTGAAACTATCTACCTGGATATGCTTCAAATAAAACCGGATAAAATTATGCGGTCGCCAGAAAGCATTCGACCTTGCCTGATATATTCCGCTCTGACTGGGATAATGACAAAGCACCGCTTTAGGATTAAACACCATTTTATACCCAAGTTTCTTGATTTTATAACATGTATCCGGTTCATGCCATTCAGCAACTTCCTTATATTCCTCATCAAAACCACCGATTTGCGCCAGTAACTCCCGTTTTAGTGACATATTGCATGCCTCTAGATAATCGACTTCGATAATCCCGGGAATATCCAAACACTCTTTATAATTCGGTCCTACAGAAAAAGCTCCACTCCGAAACACTTTACCTACCGCATTCTGTTGCCCTTCTAGAATATAATCGTAATAGAATTTACCGATAAGTTTCCAAACCGGGTTTTTCCCTTCCCGGAATCGTTGATTGAAATATAATAAATCGCGATACTCCAGCCGTTCCTCAGGAATAAGTGTCGGACCGGTAACTCCACCAATCATATCAACGCTAGCAAATGCTCGCGCGATTTCTGATAACCATTGCGGAGTCACAATAACATCATCATCGGTTCGGGTAACAACCTCCCCTTTCGCGGTTTGCCAGGCGACATTCATCGTCTGAACCAATCCCAGTTTTGAGGTAGTAAACTGGATATTTAATTTATCTCGATATTGGTCTATCAATTCTTTCGTTCCATCAGTGGAACCGCCATCAACGATTACCACTTCGAACTCTTTATATTCCTGTGCAACTAATGACTCGAAACACTTCTTCAAACTTTCACACCGATTATAAGTAGGAACTAAAACCGAAATAAGCATAACTTCATTTAGCATTTAGCATTATAAATTTTAAATTTATAATTTGCAATGCTAATTTTGCATTTTTAAATGATTTTTTACTTTGGTCGGTACCAACTATCTGCATGCCCGACTTTATGAGGAGTAGCCATCTTTTGATAAAAATAGTTAAACGCCCGTTTCCGCATAATTATCGGCATAATCTCCGAATCGCTAACCATCCGGGTCTTTTGGATATTTCTCCTTTTCTTAAACGAACCGATGAAATGGCTGAGATTCCACCAGATACCCTTTCCAATCAACATGCTATCTCGAAATTGCCCTTTTACCATCAACCATCCGGCAATTCCCATCCATAAACCGATATGAACCGGGAGCACCCGAATGAGATACCCAATTCCGAAATTCTTATAAAGGGTCAAAATATAATTCTTACAACCATGAAATCGGACATTATAATTCGCAAAAACAGGATAGAATTTTGAGGTAGTCCCAAACGCATGATATACTTTCGAAATAGGAATATATACCACTCGATATCCTTTCAACCACATTCGCCACCCGAAATCAGTCTCTTCAACATAAATAAAATAATCTTCATCAAACATCCCGATTTCACGAGCCACATCAGCACGAGCGATCATCGCGGCCGATTTCGCACTTAATATTTCATTCATTTGTTCCGCTTGGCCGACATCCAGGTCTCCGCCATGAACTTCTTGTACTAAAAAACCATATTGGCTGACATAATCACCAACATAATCAATTCGAGTCGGGTCTTGCATTAATAGTAATTTACACTGACAAGCGGCAATCTGAGTATCTTTCTCCATTACCTCAACAAGTGGAGTTAACCAATTTATATCCGGTTTGGTGTCATTATCAAGAAATGCGATATATTTTCCTTTCGCTTGTTCAATACCTCGATTCCGCGCATATGCCGGACCATAGTTTTTATCGAGCGCTATTAACGTTACGAATTGGTTACTAGTATATTTCTCTTCAACTAATTGAATAGTTCCATCGGAAGAACCATTATCAACAATGATTATTTCGATAGGCTGATAATTACTTTGCAGGCAAGCGTCAACGCATGAAATCAGATAATCTTTTGCATTATAACTAACAATGATAATTGATACTAAAGGAGTATCCACATTTTTAATTTCGGATTTCGGATTTCGGATTAAAATCTATCATTCCGCATTCCGCAATCTAAATTCCGAAATTCCCTATACTTTTCCTCTTTTAAATTTACCACCGGAAAGTAAATACGAAACCACTCCACAACCAGCCGCAAGCCCTTTGGTAACATACAGCAGAATTAACCCCGGCCAGTATAATGGTTTCGAAAATGCCCGTTTCGAAAAATACGATCTACGCGGTAGACTATGCGATAAAACCAATTCCCGGTCTTGTTTCAATGCCGTAACATAGGATTTACCATGCGTATAGAAATTTCGGATAAATTTACTATAGGTATTAATCGAATCATCATGGAGAAAACTTAAATCTTTTCGGAATTTTACTTTTGCTCCCTGTTTTACCGCTTGATGATAAATAATATTATGTTCAATCGCATAAAGGTTTTCCGGCCAGGTTATATTGAGCAGTATACTTCTTCGGAAAAAGCGAGGGATGGCATCACCGGATATCGGATCGTCATCTTCAGCAAAATGGAATACCCATTTGTCATAGTCAAGGAGTCGCTGGAAATAGGTATCTGAATGGATTACCTGACGTTCAACAAAAGTTACAGCATCATACCCATTTTGTTCACATTCTTTCACACATTCAGCAATCAGGTCGGGCTCGATATACTGGTCAGCATCGAGGAAATATACATAATCCCCTTTACTCCCTAAAACTCCGACTTTCCGGGCATCAGCCAAATCTCCGGCTTTAAGAACCCGGGCTTGGTATCTTCCAACAATTTCCAAGGTAGCATCAGTACTCTCGGAATCGATGATAACAATCTCGATATTCGGATACTGCTGGTTAGCGATATGAGCTAAACACTTTTCTAGTGTTCGTGCAGCATTATAAGTGGGTATATTTACTGAAACCAACGGTCTATTATTCATAAATTAGGCAATTGATTCACTAGATTCAAAAGAAAAATACTTTTTTCGTTATTATTTTAATCTGATATTATAACAGAAAAACAGGCAATAAAAAACAGCCCTGAACCATACCAGCTCAGGGCTGCTTAATATTAATCGACTGTAAGTGGTATTTTTAATCTTGCTTTAGTTCCAATGCATCGAGATATATCGCTTGATATGAGTTACTATCCGGATTGATTACCACAATCTGCACCGCATTGTTTTGGGTCAATGGATGATACCCACTAAACTTCATCTGTCTCCATTCTCCTGGTATCCACATTCCCGGTTGTAAAATCACATTGCCACTCTCGATAATTCTATCTGTTTCGGTATCTAGACTATAGATATAGAGGTATACCTTCTGTGAATCAGCTACCGATCCAGCACCACTAAATACCCAAACAGATCCTTCAATAACATCAGTACTATGCATCGCACTGAATGTTTGCGACAGTTTCGCTTTATCCCCACTATTCTGCCCACCGACTAATAATCCACTCCATCCATCCCAATATCCAGTAGATACTGCATCGGCATAAGGTTGAATTAACCAGTTATCTGTCCCCTGCTCGAAATCGGCATTCGCAATCGAGATTGGTTCATTCGGATGAACCGCACCGGCAGTAACCCAAACATCATCGATATACAGTGAACCAGTAGCAGTATTCAAAGTCGGATTAATCGCGACTACCTGCACCGCTAATAAGGTACTTTGAGTATACAACGAAATCGATAAATCACGCCACGTACCTGCGGTACCTAATCCGGAAGCACCAGGTGCAATTACCAAGTTCCCAGATGCTATAATAGTACTGCTGTTGTCTAGCGACTGCAGGTATAAATATACTTTCTGCTGTTGCGATATTTCAGTCATATCCGTCGCAATTTTCGCTCGTGCAGTATACCATCCTGATTCAGAAACCGAGAAGATCTGGCTAAATTTACTTTTTTGTCCTGGAATTTGCTCAACTTTTACTACTCCTGATTGAGTACCAAAACTATCTACCCAAGAAATATCTCCAGATTCTAATGCATCGCCATACTTTTCAAAATTCCAATTAGCTGTATCACTACTAGCTGTAAATGAACCATACATATTTAAAAATGGTATTGCCTGGGACCATTCGACGAATGAACCACCGCCATAAGATCCCTGCTCCCCGGAAGGAATATCCCAAACCTTGTGCGGATTACTGCC
>JBHGBB010000116.1:0-12618 GCA_041946755.1 bacterium
AGTAGTCACGTACAACATCAAGAAAAAAACCGTACGCACAGCCGATTTCAAAAAGCCTTTTGTGCCGTGATGGATCGAGAAAGTTTCGAAGGGTTTTGAATCGGAGTCGAAAATTTTTCTGGAGTACATGTTTATCAGCTATATAATTATTATACTCATCCCCAAAAAAATAATGACTGCCATATAACGTCGAGAGTTCTAGATTATTTAAAGATATATTTGCATATATATGCCCGCAGTTTTCACATTGCAATAATCCCGAATAGATGGGATTGCTACAATCACTCCCGCAAACAATACAGACCTTTTCCATACACTCGCATTTATGCTTTGATGACAGTCTAAAAGGCACGCTAAAAACTTTTTTCTTTAATAATATAATTCGGTCGGTTTTTCGATGCGATAAATAACTTCCCCAAATATTCACCGATAATTCCTAAAATAATCAATTGCACACTACCGATAAATAATACACTGACGATTACTGAGGCCCATCCAGAAATAACACGATGAGTAAATATCGTTATACAAACCGCATAAATCCCATAGATTATCGATAATCCAGCCAGGATTAATCCTAATATGGTCGCTAGATGTAACGGACGTACGCTAAACGCAGTGATGCCTGATAATGCTAAAAATATCATACCTTTTAGTGAATATTTCGTTTGCCCGGAAAATCGCTCTTGCGGTATATATACTAGGCCATATTGTTTAAATCCCATCCAGGCAATAAGTCCCCGAATAAATATGAAACTTTCTTGAAAACTCTTGAATATTTCTACCACTCGTTTATCCATTAGCCGAAAATCAGCGGTACCCGATGGGATTTCTATATTCGATATTTTATTTATTAAATAATAAAATATTCTTGCGGTTAGTCTTTTAAAGAACGATGTTTTCTCGGTATCATTACGCATCGTATAAACCACATCATAGCCTTCCAACCATTTTTCGATCATAGTCGGAATTAATTCCGGCGGATGTTGTAAATCTGCATCCATAGTTATCAAACAATCTCCATGCGAAACATCCATTCCAGCTTTAAGTGCATTTTGATGACCGAAATTCCTTGAAAAAGAGAGATATTTTATTTTGGGATTGGTTTGCACAAGTTCTTTTATAATCGATAAACTATTATCCGTACTACCATCATCAACAAAGATAAGTTCATAATCGCTATATTTATGCAAAATAGCAATAAGTTTTTCAGTTATAACTTTAATATTTCCTTGTTCATTGAAACAAGGAAGAACGATTGATATTTTTAACTGGTCTATCATACTATGATTTCGGTAAATAAACTTCAATATTATCTATATAAAAATCACAATCATTACCCAAAGTATTAACCGCAACCATTTCCAGTTGAATCTGACGAGAGCTATAATTCCCGCTAGGATCTTTTGTAATCTGTATCGCTTTGGCATAGATATCCGGGATAGTTAATGGTATCCATTGATTTTCGGTGAGGTTAGTTACTTCTGAAAAACAAGCTCCGGTCGGCCCGATTTTTTGTTCTGGTCGAGTTTTGGCAAATCGCATATTGGCGATTAATTGAACTCGCGTTGAGGAATTACCAGTAATAAAAACCCGAATCGCCAGCGGAGATTGTAAGAGGATATAAACATCTTTGGCCCAGTAATCCGGTCCCGCAGTGGTATATCTTATTTTCAATCTTTCCGAACCATTTCCACAATACACCGGATTGTGCACAATGGTATTAATATCGATGGATGCGGTAGGATTGATCACCCAACGGTGTAATACTGGAACATTGGTATTTTCAAAATCTTCCAGGGTTACCCCTATTCCTTGCGGCCATATTTTATTGCGGATTGTAGTTTCACTCGATACGGTATATTGCGCTTGTAATTGCTGAAGATATTCCGCAACATTGTTTACCGAATTTCCGGCAATATCATAAGCTTCTCGGGCATTAATCCAATTTTGCTGGGTAATATAATACGTTGCTACCTGTTTACATAACGGAACCAAATCTTGATTTACTGTTTCAGAAATCAGTATCCCCGGATGATTCTGGCTATATTTTTTCAACATTCCAAGAGTGTTAACAGCGTCATTTTTTTGCCAATATAATTTAGCTAAATAATAATACGATAAATAATTGTTGGGTTCTGATTGAACCGCAATCATAAATTTACGCATCGCATTCTCGGTTTTCCCTTGTTCATAAAACTGCTTTCCTTGGATAAACGCTACTTTCGGATCACTTTCAGCAATCTTATGCATTACCCGTGAACCAAACCAAACAATAAATAAAAACCCAGCAAAAATATATAACCAGATGAGATAGATCGAACGATATCTCGATCGAGAAGGTTTGTTTTCTATTAGAGTACATTCTTTGGGAGAAGTTTGTTCAGTCATACTTGATTAAATTCATTAAAAGCTCACTAGATTATATCCTATAGATGCAGTAACTTCAACGTTCACGAGTTATCAGACAAATGAATGATCATCATATTCTGATATTTAATATATTATTGACATTTTACGATAGAAGTATATCAAGAAAACTCATATTTTACCAGAAGAGTTTTGGTTATGCGTTATATATTTTACTAGATTCTCAAACAATCAAACCGGTTACAATCTTCTTGTATCGCGTTTTACAGGTATTCTAAACTGTTTTGCCAATAGATTGAATGCTGTTTATCATTAATAATACTTAAGTTTATTGCGCGGAAAATATAATTCTAGATTATCAATCCAGAACTGACCCGGTTTACCTCCGGTATTGAATCCAATTTTCTGGATCCGCATATGATTAAAATCCCAGTTTGCTCCTGCATCGAAATTATAATGTGAAACAAATAATTCAGGATATACCTTGAACTCTCCAACATTATCATTCTGTGATAATGCTCGTTTTTTTGCTATTTGATAAAGGTCATCTATTTGCAATTCTACCCATTGATTTAGTTCGAGTTGGGTTAATGGAGAACAGAACATTACGCGATGTGAAGTTCCAAAAGAAACCATAACCATTAATGACAGATAGGTATCTGGTGTAGTACTCCTTGCATACAATTTTACACCCAATGGTCCATCCAAAGGGATATCAATATCTTTACCCCAAAAATCAATCCAATTGGGTTCCGGATAAGTTAAGGTAAATGCCTCACTTTTCTTTCCTGAATAAGCTATTTCATCCGTTATACGATGCTCAATAACCTGTGCTGGTTTACTACTTTTAAATAGATTTATTTGTACTGCAGTCCTCTGTTCAAACGTTTCAATCGGTACAACGATCTGTTTTAATTTCTGAATTAATTTTGGATTGCGATTGGTATATCGAAATGATTCACTGTACTTCAGTAAAGCGTTCAACATATCTTTCTGCCGATAAAAAGTTTCACCAGCTTCATATAGCGACTGCGCTTTTGTTTCAGCTTCATTTTCTGGAGATATTTTATGCTTATTTCCAACAACGTTTTTCGTACTATTGCTAACTACGCCACAAAGGAGCGAAGTTAGATATGGTGGCATTGCAATATTTTTTTCGCGTTTTGTAGTATCGGTTTCTAATCCAGGTATGGCTTTATACCCTATAGCATCCCAGTTTGTTTTCGGATCCCATAAATAACAATAAGCAACTAATGCATTTTGCGCATAACTGCGTGGAATTGCTATTTTAGTAGTAAATGTATCTTGATTGGATACTCGAACATTCTTCTGTAAAACCACCTTACCTTTTTCAGTTTTCAGTATGATCCTACCCTGAGCCTTATACGGCTGATTCAGAATTCCACAAATTTGCACCCGATTATTCGGTCTAAATGTCCTTATGACTTGGAGTTGCACCGTGTCCTTTGGGAAAGAAAGAAGTGTGGCCGGATCTCCAAGTAAAACATAGGTAGCCGAAGTTTCGGGGATATTAATTTCTTTTTTTGCATTCATAAAGATATCGCCAACTCGACGAACGTTTTTCTGAAACATTTGCGTAAACATGGCCCGATCAAACGCATCATTCGAAGATACATAACTTCGCCAGGTAGCACTTACTACTGCTATCGCACCGGAAAATGGTGATTTTAATAAAGCTTCCCCAAGACTATCACTATTGATATTATCAAATACTCCAGTATAACAGGTTAAAGCGATTGTGAATGGGTATTTTCCATAATTATATAATTGCTGAATATTTTTAAATCCAAAAAAATCTCGGTTATCTGGCACCACTTCAACACCATGTTGTTCTAAATCCATCCGACCACTTTCCCAGACATACCCGCCGCCGTGTCCGGTAAAATGCAGAATGATTCGGCCATCATTAATATTTCCGACAATATCTTCTGTACGGTATTTATAATCCGGAGCACCACTCGATGGATATCTCCGATAGACTTCATAAGATGATGGGACATAGGATTTCGCTAATTCTTCACTAATCCCTTCGAACATCCCTTCCGGACTGGCTAAAAAAAGCATTTGCTGCCGCCAAGGACCATATACTGGATTCTGTTCATATTGGAGTATCTTATTGACGACATTTCTTACTTCTGCTATCGAATGTGCAGAAATCCGACCAATCGCCATTACCGGTTTGGTTTCATCATTTCCCACAGCAACATACCAGTTATCTGATGCTGCTGCACCCATATAAGTCGACCAATAATATGTTGGAATAAATAACCGCGCATTCGCTTGATTTAAATTACCACGCAAATCAATACTCGCATCCCCAACCAGAAGAACATATTTTGGTACTGGGTTCCAATTTTTGTAGGTATGTGATATAAATGCTCGAATCGGTTTTGGATCTATCAATCCATAATTGAATGAATCATATATCTGGGATATCTTTACCACTTTAGTGGTTAATCCGGTTTTTTGACGCCATGCTATCAAAGGTTGGATTGCCTGATAAAAATCATCATGGGTAATCACTAAATATTCGGCACCACCAGTATCCTGGCTTAAATTCTGATGATTAATCTTCTCCATTCGAACCGGTTCTTTTTTTCGTGAATCGACTAATGCAATATAATCAGTCGTGCTATCTTCATTGAGTACCGTAAATGCTGCGGTATATTTATGTGCAGATTCTCGGTAGGTTATTTTCGGTAGGACTACCGTCTTATGTTTGATATCATACACGGATATTGCAGAATCAGTAAATCCATACAATTCATAAGATACTGGATTGGGGGTGGAAAAGATATTGGACATTGTAGTTGGTACATGATATGTAGGTGGATTAAATGCCAACTCATTATTCGTAGCCGTATACGTTTTCCAATAGGTTAGCTTATATTGAATCATATAAATGACATCAATATCCGATGCTTTCCCAGTCGTATCTCCCGCTTTGCCTGGCAAAGAAATCTGTAGTACATTTCTGCCTTCTTTAAAAAACGTCATAGGTATAGTATCACACTGATAAATATATCGAGTCTGGCCATCCCATCGAGCTTCACCAACTCGGTTTCCATTTAGCCCAACAACGACATAATGAGTACCGGCATGCGATACTCCAAGATACTCGACCGATAATGAACCGAATAAAGTTGAGTCAGAAACTAGATCGGTCAGAATAAAAGTAAATGCGTTATCTTTAATAGGAGCCGATAATTCACGCCAATACCAAAGATTTTGTTGATTTTCATTTATTGCAGCAGTACGAGAGTATGTAAAAGTCTCTTTTCGAAACAACGAATCTTTAAACAGCGGATAAACTGGGAAGGGTTGTATCGCCGGTGGGGTTATGTCATTTCGTTCTATTTTCCAACGTAATCCGGTGGTTTTACCCCAAGTTAGATAATAGATATTGGTATCAGAATATTCATTTTGATCTCGACTCGCATTATAATTTTTTTCACCATAAAACTCCAGATAATTGTTTGGTTCAAATATGGATTTCGATTGATCTCCAAGATATAAAGGAATTTCTTTTCCCCGATTCGTCAATTGAAATGTATGTGGATCAATCTGATTAAGTTCAATGCCTGCATCAAGCAGGTCAAGGTATCCAATCCGGTAAATCCCATCTTCATCAATGTATATTTTCACCTTCGCGTTTGGTAAATTTGAAATATTCGCCCTAGCCCCAGTAATGAATAACACCAAGAAACTTAATACAATTAAAATAAGATGAACGTATCGGTTATGTTGTATCATATTCTCTTCCTTCAAATATAAATTTATGCAATCAATCTATTTCGGTTGCAAATTACCTATGAGATTTGATGATAGAACTGTCCGGCCAGCGGCTTCCCATCGGTTTTTCTCATCCCATAAATATACGGTTATTATAAGCGGAACACTCCGATAGATACTAGATATCGAAAATGAACCTTGCCAAGTGTGAGAAGTCAAATCTATTTGTTGTTTATCAATCATTTCTCCAGTAGAATTTAATAACTGAATAATTCCATGATGATACTGATACGTAGTAGTGGTACCATAAACTGATATTACCTCATGTTGATCCTGGTATTTTCGTTCAGATTTCATATCGTCGATCGGTATTGGAATTGAAATTAATAATGCCGGGTCACCTAATAAGATATAAAGATCATTCACCTCAGGATTATTCAATTCCTGTTTCGCTTGTATAAAACTATCACCGATCCGTTTGAATCCGGAAGATAACAATTTAGGAATAAATACAGAATCAAATTCTTCGAAACATATTTCAGTGACTCGATAAGTACCGCCAATAGTTGCTATTGCACCCGCATGGTCTGCTTTAACCAAAGATTCTCCGATACCATCTGACCACAAGGAATCGAATTGGTTTGAATAACAGGTCATTGAAATAACGATAGGATACCGATTCCGATTCTGTAATCTTGGTACATGACGAACACCGAAAAATCCCTGGTCTTTATATCCTACTGCTTCTGGTAAGCCTTCATTACCGGGTCGACCAATATCCCAGTTAAATACACTCGCATGACCCGCATAATGCACTAATAAGTGACCCTGCGAAATCCATTGAATAACCGCATTACTGTTGATATTAAACCGTGACGTTGGAGTACTATACCAAGGTAATGGGTTTAATTGCTTAGGTAAATATTTATTAAGTAGTATATCGTTAACCCGAGCAGTCCAATCTCGAGGTGTAGCAAGAAACAATACCGACTGATGCCAGGAACCATATTCCGGTGATTGTTCATATTGCAATATTTTATTTACGATAGCTTGTGCTTCACTAATTGAATGTGTCGGGATCCGACCTATAGCGAATTTCGGAATATTATCTGTGGTATCGAAACAGGCATACCAATTATCGCAGGCCGCAAAACCTGCTGGTGAAGCATAAAAATATACTGGCATAAAGGTATTACCTGCAGCAAGATTAAGATTATTCTTAATATCCCAACTCGCATCACCTACAAGAAGAACATATTTCAGGTGCGGTGGCTTCCAATTATTATATGCATAATGTAGAAAATCCTTAATTGCTTGTGGATGTTTAATCCCATAATTGAATTCATCATAAATATCCTCAACATTGATCAATTGGACCCGCAATCCTTGGGATGCTCTCCATTGAGTCAACCGAAGAAGGGTATCATAAAACGCTGGATGGGTTATAATGATATAATCGGCACCGAGTGCTGGATTCTTCCAATAGCTAAGCTGTTTTTTTTCGATTGATACCGGACTTTTATACCGATCTTGCGTATAAGCAATATATTGTTCCGTTTTGGTATTATCGCTTCGACTAAAACATGCCGTATAAGTGGTTTGTCCTTGATTATCCCTCTGGGATAATATGTCAGGATCTATTTTTACGGATTCTGTGGAATTATAGAGAGCGATATCCGATTGCGTAAATCCAACGATAGCTATTGCAGTTGATTGATCATTAGTAACCTGAAATTGTAGATAATCATTATCCACTAAAGTCGATCTCCAATATTCAACTTCAAACCAGCATAAGAAGACAACATCTATCTCTGGTACGATATGTTTTGGATCACCGTCTTTACCTGGTAATATAATCGTCAGCTTATTTCTTCCAGGATATAAATATGATATTGGTACCTTATAGTTCGTATAAATATATTCTCCGGTTCCATCCCATCGAGCTTGTCCGATATAACGATCGTTTAATTTCATTGTAACATAATGATCAGGATTCTCTGGTAGATGAGATACACCAACAAATTTGATTCTTAAGATACAATCTCGTTGTCGATCTGTCAATAATCCCGGAAGAAGGAATATAATCGTTTTTTCATCAGGAGCTACTAATTCATACCAATACCAATGGTCTTTAGTATTCGAATCACTTTCTTCACTACGAGAATAAGTTGTTTTTTCTTCTCGATGAATTTTGGATTTATATATGTACGGTACTGCAGTCGATAGATTAGTTGATGTAGAATCCGTGTTTTGTATTTTATATCTGCTACTTGATACTCGCTTATCCTGCCAATGAAGTAAGTAAATATTGCTATCTGAATATTCATCAGAATAAGAAGTACTTCCATGATTAAACGTGCCGTAAAATTCTAGATATGCCGATTTCTTCCATTGATTACCTGGGTTAGAAAAATAGAGCGGAACTTCTTTACCACGATTGGTTAATTGCAAAAAGTTCGGATTAATTGATTCTGGTTGTATTCCAGCATCCAAGAGGTCAAAATAAGTTATTCGATACATTCCATCTTCATCAATCGCGAGTTTTGCTACTGTTTCACGGCTCAAGGGTTCCACAGGATTAGGATACCCCGAAGATACCGCCGATAAAAAAAACGCCACAAAGAGTGCACTGTGGTATAGTTTAGTCATGAAAATACACATGAAACTTTCGATTGAATTATAATTTTTAGAATAGCACGTATCTCTTGGTTAGTCAACCGATTATATCGAAAAACAGCCATTAACATGCAGATGCTCGGTACCGGGAAAAAAGGTGATGTTGACCGCTGTTCTCTGACTTCCGATCTTTTGCTCCTTGGTACTAATGGCGTTCAATATCCAGTAAATGCGGATTTTTAATAAAATATTCAACATTATCCTGCATGGATTTCGTTAATGGAATCCGAGGGCGGAATCCGAGTTCTTTTTTCGCTTTGCTGAAATCACAAAGCAAAATATCGACCTCTGCCGGCCGATATCGGCTTTTATCGATTTCTATTTTCACATTAACTTCGCATGCTTTTGCAGCAACTTTGATTAAATTCTCAATGGTAATCCCGAATCCATGTCCGAGATTATATGGCTCACCACGTTTCGCTTTTTCCACCGCTAGCATATATCCCTGGACGATATCGCGTACATCAGAAAAATCCCGAATCGGATTAGGATTTCCGATCGTAACGGTATTGGTTTTTTTCAATTTTGCTCGAGCAATTTGCCGAGCGACGACTGAAGTCACAAATTGTAATCCGCGTCGCGGTCCTTCATGATTAAATGTTCGGGTTAAAACCACCGGTGTTCCATATGCTTTATGGTGGATATGGGCAATCATTTCGCTAGCAACTTTCGATGCCGCATAGGGAGATTGCGGTCGTAATGGATTACTTTCTTTTATTGGCACCTCATCCGGATGAACTAAACCATATTCTTCGGAAGAACAGGCGATTTGAACCGCTTCAATATTTGCTTTGGTTTGTTTACATGCTTCGAGAACATTTGCCGTTCCGATAATATTGGTATCATAGGTCTCAATCGGTGCGCGAAACGAGGTTGGTACGAAACTTTGCGCACCAAGATGGAATACGACATTCGGTTTTGCAATATTGAATGCCGCAATAATCGAACTTAAATCGGTTAGATTCCCTTCAATCAGCTGGATTTCGTTCAATGTCTTCGCTAAATTCGGATAATCCGGAACACTATGCCGGCGAATTAATCCGCAAACTTCACAACCGATTGCCAGCAGTTTTTCTACCATATGTCCGCCAACAAATCCGGTTATCCCGGTAATAAATACTTTCTTGCCCTGCCAATAGTTACGTGATATTAAATCTTGCTTCATTTCCTGTTCATAATTCGGGAAATGCTGTAAATATGTTTCCAGATGTTCTGGATCGATTAAGTATTTTTTATTGATCATAACTCCTCCTTGAAAAAGAAATCAGAAGTCAGAAGCTAGAAGTCAGATATTTTTTCTTATTTCCAACTTATGAACTCGTATTTCTATTTTGTCTATAGTAGTTTAGCAAATCTTGCAATGTTTGGTCGAATGGAATTCGCGGTTCCCACTTTGTTTGAGATTTAAATTTGGTATAATCTCCTTCCAATATTGGAACATCTACCGGTCGGGTTCTATTCGGGTCCGGTACAATCTCGATTTTCGCCGAACTGCATGCAAGTAATTTATTGAGAATCTCGCGCATTGAATAGCTTTGTCCGGAACATATATTATATACTTCTCCCGGTACACCTTGAGTTATTGCTAACCAATATGCTGCTACCATATCACGAACATCAGTAAAATCACGACGGGTATCCAAATTCCCGACTTGAATTCGCGCGGTTTGTTCGTTTCGTTCAATAGCTGCGATTTGATTCGCAAATGAGGGACAAACGAAATCCGGTCTTTGCCCAGGCCCAGTATGATTAAATGCGCGGATCCGGATGGTCGGTAATCCATAACTTAAATAATACTGATACGCCACCATTTCCTGCCCGATTTTACTGACTGCATAAGGGGTTAATGGTCGGAATGGCTGGATTTCTTTTATGGGTAATTCTTGCGGGTCAACTCGACCATATTGATCTGAAGAGCAGGCTATTACCACCCGGCATTTCGCTTGAGTCGTATGTCGAACTGCATTCAACAGGTTTACGGTTCCGATTATATTGGTTAATAAAGTTGTTGGTTGATCAGTATACGATTCCGGGACGCTGGTTCTGGCAGCTAAATGAAATATCCCATCCGGCTGAATGGTTGCAATGGTCCGATTTACCTGTTCTGGAATCATTAAATCGGTCTCATAAACCACAACCTTATCCAATCCGACTTCTGGTTCTGTAGAAATAGCATTTTTGCTGCGGATACAAGTATCTAATCCGAATACCGTTACTTCGGATTGCTTGAGCAGATACCGCGTTAAATGCTGACCGACAAAACCATTTATTCCCGTTATTAGTATTTTCATTGACCGTTTTACTTAGTATAGAAAACAGAGGTTTTATTTATGTTATTTTAACGTTCAATTTTTGATTCCATAATGAATAAATAGCATAGTTGAGAATACCAGATTATGCAAATATTTTCGCAGAACACAGGATTCCTTTATGTTGTATATTTACTTGCTTTATTACCTACTATACACCTTAATCCCGTACAAGGTATAATTAATGGTTCTATAAATTTCTGTTATTTTAGTAACTTCATTAAATCTAATGAAACTGCTGATTCGCGGGATTATTAAAGAGTTTTTTGTTATTACCTTATTAAGTTTATTTCTATTTACTGCGGTATTTTCGCTGTTTGCAACCAAACGGATCTTCGATGTCATTGATTTAGTTTTCAATCGGAACGTCGGGTTTGGTACGATTCTGCATATTTTCGCTCTTCTTCTCCCCTACTTTATCAGTTTAACGTTACCGATATCGCTGTTAGTAGCGGGGCTGGTGGTATTCGGCAGATTGATTCTTGACCGGGAATGGCTTGCATTTCAGGCTGGCGGCATTAGTCCTTGGTCGGTAATAATTCCCATTTTAATCTTCGGATTAGCCCTGAGTATCTTCCTGGCCTATTCTGCAGAAAATATCGTTCCGCAATGCTATCGTTCAGCTCGTGCCTTAATCTATCATGCAGTCGAAAATATCGGAGTATCGTTTAAAGAGAATACCTTTAATCCGATAGGAAAAAATGTGGTTCTCTATTATCGGGAAAAAGCTGCTGACTCTAATACTATGCTGAATCTGATTGTTCTTTATTCCGAACAGAAAAAACTGCGCCGGGTATTTCTTGCTCCGCGTGGGCAGGTCCGAATCGAACCGGAAACAGGATTGATTCATCTCGAACTGGAACAAGGAACCTACCACGAAACGGTTCCAACCGATACCGCGGTATATTATATCGGTTCTTTCAGCCGATATCGGCAAACGATATCACTATCAGAACTATTGCCGAAAGCTATTCAAGGGAAATTGTCTTCTAAAGAGATGACTCGAGCGGAATTGAAATCTACTATCCGCCACAAGCAAGCGAATCAAGTAACTTCTGCCCGAGAAGAATTTGAATTAGAACAACGCAGTGCAAAATCGTTTGGGGCTGCTATTTTCATTCTGCTTGGAATTCCACTTGGTATCTTCTGGCCGAAATTCGGCAAAACGATCGGAACTGCGGTCGAACTTGGATTGGCGTTATGTATTCCGTATGGATATTATGCGATAATGACGTTCGGCGAAGATTTAGCGCGTGGGAGAGTTATCGCTATGTGGTTCGGCGCTTTGGCCGACCATCCTTCTCAGCAGGGCGAAAGGCGATAAAAACCTTATTCCTGGCGGCGGCGCCCCTGGCCCTCCTCGGCTTCTGTGAGGTTATCGTGCGACGGTTCAATGTCCTTTGGCTGGCGCGCACGCGAGGGATGGAGGAGGCCGGCATTTTCAGCGCGGCCATGGTCCTGGTTGAAACCATCACCGTGATCATCACCAGCGTCACCGCCGCGGCCCTAC
>JBHGBB010000117.1:0-12560 GCA_041946755.1 bacterium
AACTACCGCCGATGATTTAGTGCAAGATATTACCTACTGTGCGATATTTAAAAACTATAATACTCCTACTACTTCGATTCTAATTGCGATGCCACCGGGTTATGATTCAACTAAATATGACGGCAGTATCCGGGAAACAACTAGCGATTTAACGGTGCATCTTCATACTGTATATAATTTTAACAATATGATGAGTTATGGAAAACTGCAGAACAATAAGTTTATGATCAACTGGCCGATCCATGGGAACGATTGGGAAGGTAATCTGATGGAAATGACTCCTGTACAACGAACCATCGCGCTCGAATCAGCAAAAAATGAAACGCTCGGATTCCTTTATTATATCCAGAATGTTTACGGGGCTAAAACTATCGGGTTAGCTACTGACGAATATCCAACCATAGATTATCTGCCATATTATCCTTATGTTCGGGAAAATCGGAGAATGGTAAGCGTGGTAACCTATCGCTGTCCGGATGTTACCGACCGGTATGGAACTCCATCAGGAGATATCTATCAAACCGGAGTTGCAGCTGGCAATTATTCTATCGACCATCATCATAAACGGTTCCATGCGGATACCAATAATCCGTATCGGACACAAGGAGAAAGTTATCCGCAGAATCAAACAGTAATGATACCGTATGGTTCGCTCATTCCTAAAACGATGGAAGGATTTATGGCCGCAGAGAAAAATATCGGGGTGACTCATATTGTCAATGGTGCTACGCGATTGCAGCCGATAGTAGTTTTAACCGGCCAAGCAGCAGGAGCTGCAGCTGCTTTATCTTGTATCTCATCAATCCAACCTCGACAGGTAAATATTCGGCAATTGCAACAGGTATTGCTTGATGCCCGTTCCCAGATATTCCCATATTGGGATGTTTCCGATTCCCGATGGTCATTCCAGGCGATAAATCGCACTTCGTTATCCGGGGTATTCCAGGCAACTGATACTACTTCCGGTTGGATTAAATATACCTATTTTAATCCAACACTATTACAAACAGAACTAGATGCCGGGCAAGCGGTATCGATAGCATTAGGAACAGATTCGGTTTTATCATCGTATATTTCAGTAACTTCAACCAATACTTTAAGCCGGGCGGAATTAGCACTATTTATCTGGGAACAAACTGGATATGGTAATCCGACTAGTCTAACTCCATATTATACCGATGTACAGAGTTCGCATAGTGCATTTACTGCAGTCCAGGTTTTTCGAGAACGGGGTTATACCCAATCATGGGCTGATGGGACCACTTTCTCTCCGAATTCGACAGTTACCCGAGAATTGCTTGCAGTAGTTATTGATCGAGCGATCGATCCATTCCATAGACTACCGATTCAACTCATTCCTCCGCCACGAGCGATATATAAACTTACTCCTAAATGGAAACGGCATTTTACTAATACGACTGAAGGATGGACTGATTATCCGCCATCATGGTTTGTGAATACATCCGATTATTACCGGGATATGGCACTTAATCCAATTACCAAACATCTGTTGATAACTGATTATTTAAATACTACAGTCCATGTAGTTAGTGCGACTGATGGAGCAAATATTGGTGTCCTTAATAATAATGGAATAGGTAGCGGTGCAAAATCGCTCATGGCAATTGATGTTGATAGTACCGGAATCATCTATGCTTGCAACTATGACCAATCTGCGTTTCGGATATATCGATGGGCAAATGAATCAGCAAATTGTACGGTCGCTTGTCAAACCGCATTATCCGCAGCCGCTGGGCGAGTTATCTCAGTGTATGGTACCGGTACCCAAACCCGAATATATGTGAGTAGCGCTACTTCAGCATCCTGGTTCCATGTTTTCACCACAACCAATGGTACCACATTCCAATTAACTGAAACCGCGAATCCAACCGGAAATAATATCGGAGGTTATGGTATCTATGGTCTGGCTATTCAAACCACCGATATAGTATTTAATAAAGGAGTAACCTCATCGTTAAAACGATATACCAAATTCGGTTCAGTCTGGTCGGATGATTCTTCGTATAATAGCAGTACCTTTTTTAATAGCGGTTGTTCAGATATAAAATATATCGAACAACGAAATTGGCTGATTGCCTTTGCCTGTAATCCTTATGGTCCGGTAACTGCTTATTCCGGTGAAACCATAACCTCATCCGGAGCGTTAGTTTATTCTTTGGAATTCAATAGTAAACCAACGGTTATGGCTATCGCATCTTTGGAAGAAACGGCAACTAATCCTAATGAAGCCGGGGGATTAGCGTATGATCCGGATTCACAATCATTGTACGTCTTAATGCCAAATAATGGCTATGCAGCATATAGTACGAGTTTGATTGAAACAAATCCTATCGCCGTGACTTTATCCGGGTTCACTGCAGAACCTTCACTCCTAAATTAACTCACGATTTTCTTTTCCTTTTTAGTCCCATTTTCAGTATAATGTATAATAAAAATTTAGTGGAGATTGGCAATTATGCGCCCGCAAAAACCAATAGTAGGTATTTTAATGGGTAGTGAATCTGATATGATGGTGATGCAATCAGCTGCAGAAACGTTGGATAGATTTGGTATCTCATATGAACTAGTTATAACCTCGGCTCATCGGTCTCCTCACCAAACATTGGCCTATGCAACAAAAGCGGAAAAACGCGGGATTAAGCTTATTATTGCCGGAGCTGGTGGCGCAGCGCATCTTCCAGGAGTAGTCGCTGCATGGTCTACCATCCCGGTTATCGGCATTCCCATACGAACTCGCGCTTTTAAGGGAGTCGATTCGTTTATCTCGATGGTCGAAATGCCGAAAGGAGTTCCAGTAGCAACCGTTGGAGTGGATAATGCGAATAATGCAGCTCTCCTAGCAGTGTCCATACTTGCAATCAATGATAAAGGAATAAAGAGTAAACTTAAAAAGTATCGACAAGATTTAGCTAAAAAGGTTACTAATTCGAATAATAAAAATAGAATATGAAAGCTAATAAGCAGAATGAACGGTTTTCTTATAGCGCTGCCTTCTAGTTTCTCTATTCTATATATTTTAAATGGCTAAACCGAATAATATCGTTCTAACCGGATTTATGGGAACAGGGAAAACCACGGTTGGGAAAGCGCTGGCTGCTATACTGGGTTGGAGGTATATTGATACCGATGAACTTATAGAACAGAAAACCGGATTAAGTATCCCAGCGATATTTCAACAACAGGGAGAACCTTTTTTTCGCGATGTGGAATCGGAAGTAATCACAGAAACAATGCAAAACACTCAACAAGTAATATCTACCGGCGGGGGTATAGTCATTCGAGAACAGAATATTAAATCGATAAAATCGAATGGTATAATGGTTTGTTTAGCGGCAACTCCGGAAGTGATTTTCGAACGAATCAAATCAGATACCAACCGACCGTTACTGCATGTAGAAAATCCGAAACAACAAATCCAGGAATTGCTGAAAGTCCGGGCGCCTTATTACGCTAAGGCGGATATTACCATTATTACCACCAGTTTGATGCCGGAAGAGATTGCTCATCGCATTATAGAAATGATTAAAACAATCTAATAGATGTAATAATATTGATGAAATCGATATTTCATTATGTTTATTCAGCAGCTGATTAATGGTTTAACCCTAGGCGCAATCTATGCATTAATTGCACTTGGCTACACTATGGTTTATGGTATCCTCGAACTAATCAATTTCGCGCATGGCGAAATTTATATGATGGGCGGGTATATTGCCATCATAGTGATTACGCTCCTCACACCTGGATTGGCTAACTCCAGTAATGCTATATTTATCTTGCCACTCATTTTCCTTGCTGCGATGCTGTTCTGTGCGATATTAGGTATAACCATTGAACGATTCGCATATCGCCCATTACGAAACGCTCCACGGTTAGCGCCATTAATTACCGCAGTCGGGGTTTCCTTATTTCTCCAGAACGCGGCCATGATTATCTTCGGCTCTGAAAACAAAATATTCCCGGTGATATTCCCGGAAGGAGCATTGCATTTCGGTAATACGCAAATTAGTTATCTCCAAATATTTATTCTTATCTCATGTATTATTCTTATGATAGCGTTACAATTATTTATCAAGAGAACCAAACTTGGGGTAGCAATGCGCGCTACCGCGCAAGATCGGGAAGCGGCAGCCTTGATGGGAATCAATATCAACCGGGTAATTTCGAGTACTTTCTTCATCGGCTCAGCATTAGGCGCTGCTGCCGGTGTGATGGTTGGGATGTATTATGGTGTGGTTAAATACGATATGGGATATGTAGCTGGTATTAAAGCATTTACTGCAGCGGTTCTTGGTGGCATCGGCAATATTCCCGGCGCGATGTTTGGCGGGGTATTATTAGGCGTTTTGGAAAGTTTCGGTGCTGGATATATTTCCAGCGCTTATAAAGATGCATTTGCCTTTGCCATTCTAGTAATTGTATTAATTTTCAAACCCGCAGGCTTGTTCAGTGAGGGAAGTCACGAACGTAGTTGAGCTATTTATGCCGAAATTATCTTTTCAAAAAGTTGCCAACCGAGAGTGGATTTTCTATTTAGTCTTTATTCTACTTCCGCTCGGATTAAGCAACTCCTGGTATCAAAACCAGTATTTTATCCATATTCTATTCGATGTCGGGTGCTATGTTATTCTTGCACTCGGTTTAAATATTGTTATCGGTTTTGCCGGATTATTGAATCTGGGATATATTGCCTTCTTTGGTATCGGGGCTTATACTTATGCGATTTTAAATACCTTTTTTCATCTGCCTTTCTGGATTGCATTTCCCATAGCCGGAGTCATTACTGCTTTATTCGGTCTTCTTCTAGGCATCCCCAGTTTACGGGTTCGTGGTGATTATCTAGCGATAACAACTCTAGGCTTTGGCGAAATAATTCGTATTATCATGAATAATTGGGAGCCAGTCACTAATGGACCGCGTGGGATGGATAATATCGCTCCTCCGGCGCAGATCCATCCGATGCAACTAACCGTATTTAAATTTAATGCTGAAGTATTCTTTTATTACCTTATTTTACTCCTCATTATTATAACCATATTCATTATCAAACGACTTGATCATTCACGAATCGGTCGTGCCTGGGTTGCGATTCGAGAAGATGAAGTTGCCGCCGCTACCATGGGTATTCCAGTGACCAGAATGAAATGGCTGGCGTTTTCGCTCGGTGCTGGGTTTGCCGGATTTGCCGGCTGTTTATTCGCTGCTCGACAAGGATTCGTCTCTCCGGAAAGTTTTACCTTTATGGAATCGGTGATTGTGGTCAGTATGGTTGTTCTCGGTGGGTTAGGAAGTATCTCCGGAGCCGTGCTTGGTGCGATTATTTTGGCAATATTACCCGAACTATTACGCCTCCGGGGTTTTGAAAGCTACCGAATGCTTTTATTCGGCTTGGCAATGATTCTCTTAATGTTGTTTCGGCCGCAGGGATTACTCGGCAGTAAACGGCGATTCTTAGAATTACATCCGCTCGATGAAAAGACGCGGATTGCTGAAGATGAAGTTTTATCCGAAGTGGAAAAGAAATAGTAGTTAGATATGTTTATTTTTCTAAATCGGATGGTTTCGCATTTCAATATTCGGATTTCGAAATTGCATCTATCGGTATGGCATTACTAGAAATTAAAGGATTAACTAAACATTTCGGCGGTTTGGCTGCAGTAGAAAATGTGGATTTAGTGGTAAATCAGGGCGAAATTGTCAGTCTCATCGGGCCGGATGGCGCTGGGAAAACCACCTTTTTTAATTGTTTGACTGGTTTATACTTTCCAACTAAAGGGGCGATATATTTATCCGACCGAAAGTATAATCTTACCGGGCATCAGCCATATTCGATTACCTATCACGGCATTGGTAGGACGTTCCAGAATATCCGGTTGTTCGCTAATATGACGGCATTAGAGAATGTTATGGTCGCCCGCCATTGCCGAACGAAATCGGGATTGTTCAGTTCGATTATCCAGCTACCGAAGATGAAGCAAGAAGAAGAAGATTCGGTTCATAAAGCTTATGAATTATTAGAGTTTCTCGGATTGGCCAATACCGTAAATCAACTGGCAAATAGTCTGCCATATGGTGCGCAGCGTCGATTGGAAATCGCCCGAGCCTTAGGAACCGATCCAAAATTATTGTTGCTTGATGAACCGGCAGCCGGGATGAATCCGCAAGAAACCGCGGAATTGATGCAGCTACTGCTTCGGATTCGAAAGCAGGGGATTACGATACTCCTTATAGAGCATGATATGAAAGTGGTAATGAATATCTCAGATCGAGTAGCGGTACTCGATTATGGGGTTAAAATTGCAGAAGGGACCCCGGAACAAGTTCGTCGGAATCCGAAAGTAATCGAAGCATATCTGGGTAAAGCAAATTAATTATATATGCTAGCATTAAAGAATCTACAAGTTAAATATGGTAATATAACGGCACTTAAGGGGATAGATATTGCTATTTCAGAAAAAGAGATCGTCGCATTAATTGGTGCCAATGGTGCCGGGAAATCGACTACGTTAAAAACCATTTCCGGATTACTTAAACCATCTACCGGATCGATTCAGTATGAGACTCAGGAAATCGGGAAGAAGACTCCGGATGAAATTGTCAAACTGGGTATTTGTCAGGTTCCTGAAGGACGTCGGATATTCTCTAAATTAACGGTATTAGAAAATATCCAGCTAGGTGCGTTCACCCGAAAGAATAAATCCGAAATCATCCAGGATGTTGAAAAAGTATTTGAATTGTTCCCGATCTTAAAAGAGCGACAAAACCAGCTTGGTGGCACTTTATCCGGTGGTGAACAGCAGATGTTAGCGATTGCTCGTGCATTAATGGCGAAACCGAAATTAATGTTGATGGACGAACCTTCGCTAGGATTAGCCCCGAAATTCGTGGAAACGATTTTTAGTATTATTAAAGAAATTAATCAGTTTGGTACTACTATTTTACTCGTTGAGCAGAATGCATTAATGGCACTTCAAACCGCTCATCGGGGGTATGTTCTTGAGACCGGGAAAGTGGTATTATCCGACACCGGTTCAAACCTGCTTCAAAACCCGCAAGTTCGACATGCTTACCTTGGTGAAGATTAATCTAATACTTTATATATAAATATTAACACTATATATATCAACTAGGTATATATAATATAAATTAGCTAATTATTCGGTTGAATATCGGTTTATTTACAGAAACAATACGATATTTACCGTTAAGCAAGTCTCCATGAGATGCTATTTTATGGTATATTATCTTAATAAAGATACCTTATGAGTAATCATCCTGCCTTCCGGTTTATCCGGTTCCTTAAACCATATTGGAAACAAGTCCTTCTAGCGATTTTACTGACGTTTGTTCTCACCGCATTAAATCTGGTAATGCCGAAACTATTGCAGATATTTCTGGATGATGTTGTCGGGAAGCATCATTGGAATATCTTGATTCCGCTCTGTTTAGGCATGCTCGGGATTTTCGGAGTACAAGGTATATGCTCATATTATAATTCATATACTATAACCTTTATCGGTCAGCGGGTAATTTATGATATGCGGTTGCAGTTATATAAAACTCTACAGCAATTATCATTGAGTTTTTATGACCGCATGAATACCGGAGCCATAATCTCCCGGATGATGGACGATGTTATTTTGGTTCAGAACGTATTGACCGGCGCTACTATCAGCATGTTTACCGATTTATTAACCCTGGTTTTTGTCATCATAATCTTAATGAAAATGAATTGGATGATGACGCTAGTCGTATTCGCCTTTGTACCATTTTATGCGTTAAATTTTAAGTTTTTTAAACAGCGCCGGCGGGCAGCGCATCGGGCAGTACGGGAAAAGATGGACCAGATTATGTCGGATTTAGAAGAGCGGATTTCCGGAGTACAGGTGGTTAAAACCTTTTCGAAAGAGAAGTTCGAAACCCGAGAGTTTGTTGCTGATAGCCGGGATGCGCTGAATATGAATATGCATGCAGCGTTTCTCGGAATGAGTTTTTCCAGTATCGGCGGCATAATTAGCGGTATCGGTTCAGCGGTAACCCTATGTTTCGGTGCCTGGAATGTGCTCGAGAATCGAATGACCGTAGGTGAAATGATGGCATTTTCCGCTTGGGCAGCGTATCTCTATAGTCCGACTGCGCGATTGACTGAGATCGCTAATACCTTCCAGCAGGCAGGTATATCGATGGTCCGGATTTTCGAAATTTTTGATACTATGCCGGAAGTTAGGGAATCTCCGAAAGCGATTGAACTACCGAAAATAAAAGGGCAGGTTAGATTCGACCAAGTATCGTTTGCCTATTTGAAAGGGCAGAAAGTTTTGGATAACATCAATCTGGATATTCCTCCGGGCACTATCGTTGCGTTAGTCGGGCATACCGGGTGCGGGAAAACAACTATTACCAGTTTACTACTCAGGTTCTATGATATTACTGAAGGTAAGATTACCGTTGATGGTTATGATATACGAGATATAACGCTCAATTCGCTTCGGAATCAGGTAGGAGTGGTTTTACAAGACCCGGTGCTGTTTAATGAAACGATTAAAGAGAATATCCGGTATGGCGAACAGCAAGCTAGTGACGATCAAGTAGTTAAAGCGGCGAAAATAGCCGAAATTCACGAGTTTATTTCCGGATTGAAAGACCAGTATGCTACCAAACTTGGTGAAGAAGGAGTTAAATTATCGGTAGGAGAAAAGCAGCGGTTATCTATCGCGCGGGCAGTGGTTGGCGAACCGGCTATACTGATACTCGATGAAGCGACTTCTTCGTTAGATTCGGAATCGGAGTCATTAATCCAGAAAGCATTAAACAATGTTATGCTGGGGAAAACCTGTTTTATTATTGCGCATCGGTTATCTACTATCGTTCGAGCCGATTTGATTATTGTTATGGATAAAGGGAAAATCGTAGAAATCGGTAACCATCGGGAATTGGTTAAAAAGCCGAATGGATTTTATGCCGCGTTATATAAACGGCAGTTTACGATACCGTTTAAAACAGCGGTTGCTGCAAAAGGATGAGAGGAATAAGAGAATCGAAGAATGATTTACGGTTAATCAAAACTGGATTCCTACTTTCGCGGGAATGACATCGTAGTGATTTATGAATAATTTCAGTCGATTATTAAAAGAATTTATTAAACCATATTGGATACAAGTGGTCGAAGCATCGGTATTGATGGCATTATTGACCATCCTCTGGCTGCCGATGTTATTTTTAACCAAGATGCTGGTCGACCAGGTTATTCCGCATAAAGATACGAAATTATTATTAATTGTTCTTTTAGGATTTATCTCTATTCATCTATCGCGCGGATTGATTTCATTTGCACTGCAGTATTCCATTGCGTTTTTAGGGCAGCGGGTAGTGTTTCATCTCCGAAGACGATTGCACGATAAACTCGGTCAATTACAGATGAGCTTCTATGACCAGCGGCTGACCGGAAAAATCATGGCGCGGGTTATGAACGATGTTTCTACGGTTCAGAACTTAGTTACCGGCGGATTCATTACCATGTTTACCGATGTGATTATGGTGATTGCGGTAATCGGAGTCATGTTCTGGCTTAGCTGGCAATTAACCATTATGGCGATTGTAGTACTACCATTTTATGTACTCAATTATGATTTCTTCGTCAAACAGATTCGCGAAATTAGCAAAAAGATTCGGGAGAAAGTATCCGAGATGTATGGATTACTAGGAGAACGGCTTGGAGCAGTGCGGTTGGTGAAATCTTTTGCTCAAGAAGAGTTTGAAATCAATCGGTTCGATAAAAAGGTTACCGATTTGTTTAAGTTTAATATGCGGAATACCATGCTGAATACCTATTTAAGTTCGATTGCCGGGATTATCAGCGGAGTAGGAACGGTAATTATCATCTCTTACGGAGGAATGCTCATTTGGAAAGGTAGATTAAGCTTAGGGAGTTTTATTGCGTTCCAGTCGTCTATAATTTATCTTTATGGTCCGATCGTTCGAATCACTCAGATCAATACGATTATTCAATGGGTAATGGTAAGTATCAACCGAATATTTGAAGTCTTTGACGAACCGATTTTAATTGCTGATAAACCCGATGCGATAGAAATACCTAGTGTTAATGGAAGAGTGACGCTAAAAGATGTTTCTTTCCAATATCGATTTGGAGATAATCCGGTGTTGCAGAATATCAACTTGGATATCGCGCCGGGTATGGTAATTGGAGTTGTAGGTCCTAGCGGCAGTGGAAAAAGTACCTTGTTAAGTTTAATCTTGCGATTATACGATGTTAGTTCCGGCGCGTTATTGATTGATGGATATGATGTTCGCGATACCCGGCTATTAAGTTTACGGCGCTGGATTGGGTTTGTACCGCAGGAAAGTTATCTATTTTCCGGAACGGTTAAATCGAATATCCGGTATGGACGACTAGAGGCTACTGATGAGGAGATAATCGCTGCGGCTAAAGCTGCGGAGTTGCATGAGTTTATTGAAGCGTTACCCAAGAAATACGAAACTGAAATCGGGGAACGAGGCATAACCTTATCCGGGGGACAGAAACAGCGGCTGGCGTTAGCTAGAGCGTTATTAACTAATCCGCATATTCTATTATTAGATGATTGTACCAGTTCATTGGATGCAGAAACCGAATCGAAAATACAGAAGACCCTGGATAAGTTGATGGGCGACCGCACCAGTTTTATTGTAGCCCATCGGTTATCTTCAGTCATGAACTCTGATTTGATTATTGTTCTTGATGATGGTAAGATTATTGAGCAAGGGACACATTATGAATTAATCAATCAAGATGGATTCTATGCCCGGCTTTATGAAGAGCAGTATAGTTCTGTTTTAGAAACTGCAGAAAGCATATAAACCAAAAACTGCCACAAAGACTCGAAAAACACGAAGAATCACAAAGGTTGATGTATATAAAACCTAGTGATTCTTGGTGTCTTGGTGCCTTGGTGGCGAGAAAGTATGATTACGAAAGAAGAGATAATTAAGATATTAAATTTAAAACCTCATCCGGCAGAAGGTGGATATTTTGCAGAAACATATCGGGCGAAAGAGATTATTCCGAAATCGGGATTACCCGGTAGATATGATCATAATCGCGTAATGAGTACCGCGATATATTTTATGATTACTGCCGATACCTATTCAGCGATGCATCGATTAAAATCCGATGAAGTATTCCATTTCTATTTCGGCGATCCGGTTGAAATGCTGAATCTATGTCCTGATGACTCGGGTAGGGTGATTACGATTGGTAATGATTTGATGAATGGGATGCAGCCGCAGGTTGTCGTTCCGAATGGAGTCTGGCAAGGAGCCCGACTCCATCAAGGTGGGAAGTTTGCCCTATTAGGTACTACGGTCGCGCCTGGATTCGAATATCCTGATTTCGAATTGGGGAATCGAGATAAGTTAATTAAACAATATCCGCAGTATCGTGAGTTGATTATTAGTCTTACCAAATCAATAAAATAGCCACAGAGCCACAGAGTCACAGAGATAAAATCAGCGATCGAAAGCTTTCTACGAGGATTTAGCCTACGGTTTATGAACTTTAGTTCATCAAGGTAATTTCGATAACTGAAGTTATACAACCCTCAACTAAAGTTGGGTAGAAAAGTTTGCTGATTTATTTCCTCTTTACTCTATTCTCTATTTCTTAACTTTTTTATGGCTATAGCGCAGTATGAAATGCACTGCCGCCGAATCGTGCGATATCTCCCGGACTAATGGTGCCGTTAGTCGGATCGTATATTCTAAATATCTGGTTCGCATCATCGTCCGGCCGGTAATCATACCATTCTATCGCTTGGTATTTCTGGTCGGGACCATAACTTTCGACACAATATCCATTATGGTCGACTTCGGTCGAAACCAAATCGCCCCAGTTCCAATATCCACCGGGAGAAACTTGCGGGCCTCCGAGTTTTTTATAATTAAATACCTTATAATTTATCGGTTTTCCATTCCAGGTCGCATACCCGCCAAACGGGTCTTGAAATGAGACTGAAGATAAGTACGCTACCGGCGTGGTTAGCTCCTGATGCACACTTACCTGATAATCGCCGGGATTAGCTCGCCAGTCTTGCAGATAGCTATTCTCATCAACATAATAGGATTCGATAGCGGTAAAAATAGTCCGTAATTCTCCTTTAACCCGGGAAACCTTCGCGCGGGTTTGGGCGGCTAAAAAGTTCGGGATGGCGATTGCGGCTAAGATGGCAATTATCGCTACCACAATCAGCAGTTCTATTAATGTAAATCCAGTACCATGGTTTTTATTCATGGTTACTTTCACCTCCATTCAATGATTTCGGTTCATCTTTATCCGGAGTATATTCGATAAACTCCGGGATTTGCGCTTCAGCAATCCCTTTTTGTTTCCGTAAATCTTCGATTTTTTGGAGTGGTTTTTCCAACTGGTTCCGCCGGGTAGACATGAGATTAATAAACTCAGCCTGCGCATCTTCGATTTTCTTACCCATCTTTTCTAAAGACCTTAAAAATGCAGACAGCGCTTCTAAAAATGTGAAAGCGTT
>JBHGBB010000118.1:0-12441 GCA_041946755.1 bacterium
AGCCGAATATTATCACCATCAATCTGGGAACCAATGACCGTTCCGCCGGTGCTGATACCACCCAATTAGAACAACGATTCTATGAATTCTTAACCGAACTAAGAACCTTACATCCGCAATCATGGATATTAGTACTCCGCTCATTCCATGGGTTTTGGGAAAATAATGAAAATAAAATCGTTGAACAGCGAAAACAATCAGGGGACAAGAAAATAGCGTTTATCGATACCACCGGCTGGTTGGACCTGAAAACCGATTATACCGATGGTACCCATCCCAATCCACTCGGACATCGAAAAGCAGCCGATAAACTCGTTCCGATTCTAAAACAATACCTGAATAAGAAATAAAAGTCAGAAATCAGATAAAGTATTAGCATTGCTTGACAAACGGTTTAAAAAAGTGGTACGCTGATAACGGTTGGTCTTGTATAGCAATAATTTATTATAAATAATGAAAGGAAATATAGATTATGGTAAGAAGGTTATGGGGATTGAGTCTGGTTATAGTTTGGACTGGTATTTTTATATCATCAAGTTGGGCGATTAGTAACGGTACCTTTGAAAACGGCACCTTAAACTATTGGGCAATAACAACAAGAAACTATGGGACGGCTCAGGTTAAATGGGGAACAGCACATAATGGCGAGTATTCTGCTTGGTTAAATCTCGGTGGTGCTGATTCTTATGCAAAAATATATCAACCCGAATCAGGTGCCGAAGAAGGAGAAACTTGGACGGTTGAGGGATGGTGCTATAATTTTGCATTTTCAGGTGGGACCTGCCGATTTGGCTGGGATGACCATACAAGACAAATGATTACAAAAAGTACTTGGTCCAAATATACCGATACGATGACGTTTGGTTCAGCTACTGCGCATTGGGTAGCATTTTCTCTTGAAGGGATTCGGGATGTCTCAGCCTATCTAGATGATGTAGTAGCCTACCGGGTATTTCGGGGGCTCAATCATTATGAATCGTTTGATGTCGCCAAAGATACTACATATTGGTTTTTTGAGAAGTATGGTGATGGCACCGGTTCCGGTACGTTAAGTTGGATTTCGACGTATAACAATCAGAATGGAGTAGTGCAAATAACACAGGATTCCGGAGAAAAAGGACAGCTCAGCCGCGTGTTTACTGTATCGAGTGCAGGTTGGTATACGGCAACGGCAATGGTCGCTACTGACATCTCCGACCAAGCCAACCAGCAGAAGGTATATTTATATCTTCAGGAATTAGGCAGCGATTATCAAGTCGCGGCAACCGGGAACATTGTGCTTCAGTCGGGGAAAGGCGGATTTAGCGGTGCCAATATATGGCGAAATTTAAAAATATCATTTTATGCGACCAATACTATATTAAGTGTCCAGGTGGTGGCAATAAATCCGATAACCACTGGACTTCGCGGCAGTCTCTATATAGATAATGTGGTTGTAACTGCCGGTGCGGCACAACCTACCGGAAGTACAGCCGTTAAAAATACAGGATTTACTTCCAATATTTCCAACTGGACCCTGGAAGTATATGGAGATGGATATGGTACCGGAACTTGGGGCTGGTTAAATAACTATGCCAGTCATACCGGACTATGTTATGCAACACAAACTAGCGGGCAAAAAGGGAAAATCAGTCAGACGGTGAATCTACCATATGCCCAACATGATGTGATTGGCTCGTTATGGGTTTACAGTGGAGCTACTGCCAAGGGAAATATCCAGAAAATATATCTCTATATCTATAGCTATAATAACAGCAGTTATGATGCAATCGTGGAAAGCGGGAATGCGATATTAGAACCCGGGAAATGGACTCCGGGAGTTTGGCGAGAATTAAAGTTCGGCTACTCGCCATTAACTAATTATAATGTAGTCCAGATAGTTGGGATAAATAAAGCAGGCCAGCCGACGCAAGCGATTTATTTCGATTCGGTTTCAGTTAAGCAAGATTAATATGAAAGTTAAGGCTGCGGTTTAGGTGCTGGAAAACCATTGATTTTACTTGACAGGCAGAGCAGATAGTGCTACCCTCATATAAAATATAATATCTCGTCGTAATGATTATTTATCGATGAAAGGAGGGAAATATTATGTTAAGAACATATTTTGGATTAAGTCTATTAATAAGTTGTATCCTAATCTCGTCAGGTTGGGCGATTACTAACGGTGATTTCGAATATGGCGATTTAACCGGCTGGAGTACCGATGCTGGTGGTAGTGGAATAGCGTCAGCAGATTATGGTACAGGACATACCGGTGATTATTGTGCGAAATTATTTCTTGGCGGAGTAGGTTCATGGGTAGCAATCGACCAAACCGAATCTGTTGCTAATGAAGGAGAAATCTGGAAAGTAGAAGGGTGGTGTTATAAAACCGGTGGCACCTGTTTGTTTGGTTGGTATGATGGTGCAGAACAAACCGTTTCTGCAGGAAGCTGGACGAAATATACCGATACGATAACCTTCGGCTCAGGCGATTCAAAAGCAGTTGATTTCTATCTTAGCGGAACAGTTGGTTCGTCAGCATATTTAGATGATGTAGTAACTTCTCGAATATACGAGAGTTTAAATAATCATGGTACATTCGAAAGTTTATCGGATATAACAACTTATTGGATGTTTGAAAAATATGGCGATGGCACTGCTGCTGGTAATATAACCTGGGAAACAAGTTATGCTGGCCAAGATGGAGTAGCGAGAATAAATCAGAATTCCGGAGAAAAAGGGAAAATCACCCAAGTAATTACCGTCACTAGCACCGGTTGGTATACCGCAACAGCAAAAGTCGCAACTGATATCTCCGAGCAAGCCAAACAGCAGAAGGTATATCTCTATTTATATGAATATGATACTAGTTTTAATCCCGCAGCGACTGGGAATCTCATTATCCAGCCGGGTAAAGGCGGATTTGGTGGTTCCGGAGTATGGCGCGATCTAAAAATTTCATTTTATTCTTCCAGTACCATCATTGGAGTACAGGTGGTAGCAATCAATCCGATAACCACCGCAGTTAGCGGAAGCTTATATATTGATAATGTGTTTATTACTGCCGGGGCATCTCAGCCTACCGGTATTGTTGGAATAAACAATGCCAGTTTTGATTCTACTATTGGCGGCTGGGTTTTAGAGTCGTATGCAGATGCAACTGCAACCGGTGCCGGGACTTGGGATTGGGTAAGTTTTTACCAAGGGCAAAATGGAGTATGTTATGCTTCGCAGACCAGTGGTCAAAAAGGGAAAATGAGCGAGGGTGCGAATGTAACATATGCACAGCATGATGCCATAGGGACGATTTGGGTATATAGCGATGCAACATTACAGGCAAATACCCAGAAAGTATATCTCTATATATATAGTTATGATAATAGTGGGTATAGTAATATCCAAGAGAGTGGTAACGCGATATTGCAACCGGGAAAATGGACCCAAGGTGTATGGCGGCCGCTGAAGTTCGGATATTCACCGCTAACTAACTATAATATTATACAATTTGTTGGGATAAATCCTGTTGGGAAACCAAGCCAATCGATTTATTTCGATGAAGTATCGGTGAAACAAGATTAAGAAAATACCATTGATTTTTATTCGGATATATAACCCTGATAGATATTTATTCTATCAGGGTTTTATTTTTATAGTCAAATAACTTCTTTCCTGAGAATATATAAACATCCGATTACCCAGAGTATCTTATCAATCGCAATCTTATATAAAACCTTATAAATAAAGGTTATCTAACCTCAATACTATCAATACTATAGATAAATATATCAATTTTTATTAATTTTTGGCTGTTTTGCGGTGTCTACTATATTAAGGGGTAATATAAATAAGAATACAATTATCCTAGCAGAAATAGAGAGGGAAAGTAATTATGCGATGTAAAATAACGATTTTATGGTTACTCGGTATACTTATCTTAGCAACTACCAGTTGGCCGATTATCAATGGTGATTTCGAATTAGGGAATTTATCCGGCTGGTTGATTAATGGAAATATCAATGCCTATGCGAATTATCTTAATGGACATAGCGGAAGCTACTGCTGTAAACTCGCTATTAATGGTGATGGCCAAAGCGGTGGGGTTAGTCAGACCGAAACCGCATCCCATGTCGGCGAGACCTGGTCGGTAGATGCCTGGATATATGTTACCAAAAGTACCTGTAAATTCGGTTGGTTTGATGGTAGTCCGATATTAATCTCTAATAAAGCATGGACCCATTACTCGGATATGCGAACGTTCCGATCCGCTATGGAAATGGATGTAGACTTATATTATAGTGCGGATCCGCCAGGTGCAGCGTTTTTAGATGGTGTACAGACGCAGAAAATATCGGATCATGTCAATGCATTTGGTTCGTTTGACATTATGGGTGATTTGTCATATTGGAGTTTTGAAAAATACGGCGATGGTACCGGACTGGGGAGTATCGCTTGGGTTGACTGTTTCGGTGGCCAGTCCGGGGTGGCACAGATTAGCCAGTATCCCGGTGAAAAAGGAAAAATAACCCAGGTGTTCTCCGTTCCAAGTTCCGGTTGGTATACCGCTCGGGTAAAAGTCGCCACTGATATTGTCGATAAAGCGCAACAGCAGAAAGTATATCTTTACCTAGCAGAATTATCAAGTAACTTCGCGATTATTTCAGATGCGAATATCGTTATTCAGCCGGGAAAAGGTGGATTGAGTACTGTTAGCACCTGGCGGGAGTTGAAAATATCATTCTATTCAAGCACAAATTTAATGTCAGTACAATTGGTATCGATCAATCCGGGCGATTCCGGTACTTACGGCAGTTTATATGTCGATGATATTTGGGTGACTCCCGGCGTAGCGGAACCGATTGGAACGATTACGATTAAGAATCCGAGTTTCGATACTGATACTTCCGGCTGGACCTTACAAGTCTATGCTGATGGTACGAGCCCCGGAATCTGGACTTGGCTTAGTAATCTTAATGCCCGTTCCGGTGTCTTGCTGGGATTCCAATCCGGAGGTGAAAAAGGGAAACTCAGTCAGCCGGTCAATTTGTTTTATACTCAGCAAGACGCTGTCTGCTCGGTTTGGGTATATAGTGGTGCGGCTTCGAGTAGTTTAACCCAAAAAATATATCTCTATATCTATAGCTATAGTAATAGCGGATATAGTTATATCGTTGAGAGTGGAAATGCAATACTGCAACCCGGGAATTGGCCTGCTGGAGTATGGCGGAAACTACAGTTTGCCTATGCACCATATACTTCATATAATTCTGTCCAACTGGTAGGAATAAATCCGGCAGGGAGATCAGCGCAATCGATCTATTTCGATGGTGTCGAAATCAAACAAGGATACTAACTTAGTTGTTAGCAGTAAGTAAGCAGCGGTAAGCAGTTAACTTAAGCTGCCAATTGGACCCTGCTTACTGACTGCTGCTTACTGATTACTTAGTATTAGCTCGATCCTTTGATGAGATGGAGGAATTCATCGCGGGTAGCCGGTGCGGTGCGGAAAGCACCCAGCATCGATGAAGTTAACATCACCGAATTCTGTTTTTCTACTCCGCGCATCATCATACATAAATGCCGCGCTTCTATCATGACCCCAACCCCTAACGCATCGATCGAATCTTTAATCAGATATGCTATTTGTTCGGTTAGCCGTTCCTGAATCTGCAGTCGCCGGGCATACATATCAACGATCCGGGCAAGTTTGCTTACTCCCAGCACCTTCCCGCGAGGGATATATCCGATATGGCATCGGCCATAAAACGGTAATAAATGATGCTCACAAAGACTATATATTTCGATATCTTTAACAATCACCATACTATCGGTTTTTTGGGTGAAGGTAGCGTTGTTTATCAATTGTTGTGGGTCGGTATGATATCCATGGGTTAGGAACTTATAAGATTCAGCAACCCGTTTCGGGGTACGCTGCAATCCTTCACGATTCGGGTCTTCGCCCAGTTCGATTAATAGCTGGCGGACTAATTTTTCGATTTTAGCAGTATCAACGTTTTTTTTCGGCATAAGTTATAAACTCCTTCCTAAGCATTTGAGTGTAAGTATCTAGCGGCTGCATTTTACTGCAATCCATTTTAGCTGCAATATTTTTAATCGGAGAACGATATTTCGGCAGTACCAGATTCGGTGCTAGCTCATACAGTGGTATCGCAATAAACGGTCGTTTCAAGATCCATGGGTCCGGAAGCATTATTTCCGGACTATCGATAACCATCTCGTCATAAATCAGGATATCCAGGTCGATTGGTCTCGGAGCCGATTTATCTAGTGTCCGGTTTCGGCCTAATTGCGTTTCAACCGCTCTGAGAATATTATACTTTAAATCGACTGGAGGCTGCTCGGTTTCTATCGCAATAACTCCATTATAATACTGCGGTTGTTCCGGCCGATCGATAGCTTCATTGAGATAGAGGGTAGATATATGAATGATCCGGACATGCTTAACTAATAAACGGAGTGATTGTCTGACATTTTCTGCGGGATTGATATTTGACCCGATACTGATATAGACTATCGCCATTGTAAGATACCATAATGAATTTGGTTTGATTATGATTTTTTTTCGCTATTATTCTTCCGGTCTCTGGTAATTTCAACGCCAGCGCTGCGAGCAAACCGTAACGCGCCGGGTTTATCGACGCGGACTAGGACCTGCTTAACCAGCGGATGCTCTAAACATATCCCGGAGATCGCTTCTGCCAACGCTTCAATAAGGAAGAACTGCGAAGATTCTACCAGACTGACAATCCGTTTTTTTATCGATTTATAGTCGATGGTATCTTCGAACTTATCGGTTATTCCGGGTTTACTTAAATCCGCAGACATCGAAATATTGATTATGACATCCTGTTTCTCGTGTCGTTCTTCAGGATAAATGCCGATGATACATCGTAGTCCTAAATCGCTAATAATAATTCGATCCATAATTTGAAGGCAAATCCGAATATCGAATTTCGAATATCGAAACAAAAAGATAAATCGATAAATTCAAATATTCAAACTTAGATTCGGTATTTGTTTTGAATTTTAATATTAGATATTATTTTAAATTTAGATATTAGAATTTAGAAATTCCGCAATCCGCAATCAGCAATCCGAAATTTACAATCAGGTTCTCAGGTGCCTTCCTCCATCGACATTGATGATTTGGCCGGTAATAAAATCGCTTTTCAGTAGGTAAACCACAGCCGCAGCGATATCCTGCGGATCCCCATGTTTCTTTAATGGAACAGTATCGATTAATTTATCTAAATATTCCTGGTCCTGTCCTGGGGGAGGAAGAATTAAGCCCGGGGCGATACCGTTAACAGTTATCTTTGGCGCGAATTCAATTGCCATCATTCGGGTTAAAGTAGCCAGCATATTTTTGCTTAAGATATAGGCGACATGGTTAAAATCATAACTCTGGATTCTGGTATCCAAGAGATTGATGATTTTGCCGGAGTTAACGGTGTTCGCAAAATCCCGGCTTAGAATGAACGGAGTCCACGCATTAACCTGGATATGCTGCGAGAGACTTTGATAGTCGACATTTTCAATAGTATTATTCTTGAAGATAGATGCGCTATTAATCAGGATATCTAAAGTACCGGATAGTGACATCGACCGGGGGATAAGCGAATCTACTTCATCTGGCTTATCGAAATCCGATTGGATTAGCCAAACATTAACCTTCTGCGATTTGATTTCTTTCGCCAATTTCTCTGCTTCTTTAGCCGAACGATTATAATGGAGAACGAGATTCACACCTTCTTCAGCTAATGCCATTGCAATTGCATATCCAATCCGTTTCCCGGCGCCGGTAATTAATGCGGTTTTCCCTGTTAAGTTGGTATCCATTATGCTCCTATCAGACCATCGATTTTTGCTGCCAGGATAAAATCGTTTAGTGATAACCCTCCGATTTTATGGGTTGCTAATTCCAGCCGGATTTGGTTATACGAAATATGAATATCCGGATGATGATTCTCTTGATTCGCTAATACTGCTACCTTATTAACAAACTGCATCGCCTGATTGAAATCAGGCAATTTGAACTCCCGGGAGATAGATTTCTCGGCTAATACCCATCCCGGGATTTCAGAATTTAATGCTTTCGCTTCCTCAATAGATATTGGCAAAGTTCCTGCAGGTATTGATCGACATTTCTGGTCTAAGAGTTTCATGATCATTATGCCTCAAAGAACCGCGGGACAAATAATTCGCTTTGATTAATTAATTTCCGGGCGACCTCTATTTTATCCCATACATTACATAACATTACTCCCCGGATCTTATTCTCTTTTAGATAATAGATAACCCCGGTTACATTCGGTTCCTTCCAGTCTGCATAGGTCTCTAACGCAGAATTAACTTCGCCGACCGCTTCATACCCGAACTCGAATAAATCCGAGAAGAAATAGGGCATATAAAGATAAGGGAACTTTCCACCAGCCATATTCTTCCCGGCTAATTTCCCTTGATTGAGCGCATTATCCCAATGCTCGACCCGCATCAATTGCCGAAACGCTTGATAGGGGAATAAGGCTACATCCCCTGCGGCATAGATATCCGGATTAGAGGTTTCGAGATATGCATTAACTTCTATTCCATTGCCGGTAATTAACCCGGCATCAGATGCGAGTTTTATTTCCGGAGCGACTCCTACTCCAACGATAACCATATCCGTACTTATCTGGTTGCTAGATTCGGTTTTAATGATATATTTGTCTCCTGATTTGGCTATGGATATCGGTTTATCGTTATTGAGAATTTTAATTCCCTTGTCGATATAATGTTTTTGGATAGCAAATCCCAGTTTATCGGGGAAAACCCGGTTGACCAGATATGCTTCCGGGAAGATCATGGTTACTGCTACTTGATTGATATTTAATGCGGCTGCCAGTTCCGAGCCGATAAACCCGCCTCCGATGATAACCGCTGATTTGCCGGCACTCGCTTGTTTCCGAATCGCGAGATAATCGTCTAAATACCGATAATAGCATACTTCAGGCAAATCCCCACCGGGGATAGTTAATTTCCGGGATGTAGCCCCAGTAGCTAAAAGCAATTTATCATATCGGAATATATTCTTTTGGTTATCAATTATCAGTTTCTGGTCAGGTTGTAATACAAGAATCTTAGTTCCGAGCGCAAGTTTAACTCCGGTATCATCATAATACTTCTGGTCATGCAAAAAGATATCAGCTACCTGCTTTTTCCCGAACCAGAGCTTTTTGGATAACGGTGGCCGGTCATAAGGCATTGGGGTTTCTTGCCCAACCAATAAGATCGATCCGGTTTTATCCAATTCCCGAATTCCTTCTATTGCTGATACCCCGGTTAACCCCCCGCCGATAATAATATATTTATAGGTTTGGTCTGCCATCGGAAACTACCTCACTATAAAAGCAAATTCGAAATATAAAACTTAAAAGCTTTAACCGCAGAGCACGCAAAGAAGGCGCAAAGCTTGCAAAGTTTTCCCGGCGTTCTGAGCGTTAACTTAGCGGTTTTTACGGTTAGTTTTAATTTTTGCTTTGGTTTTCGATATTCGATATTCGGATTTGCTTAATCTTATTATACGCTAAAGATAATCCTTTTTCAATTGAATTAAACAATTCTTTAAAGATGTCTTTATTTTTGATATAATAACTTTAACTTTAGATATTATGCTAAGAAGGAGTAGTATATGAAACCAAAAACATTACGGTTGATATTATTAGCTATGTTTACTGCTGATATTTTGGTTTTGTCCGTTATGGTTAATCGAGTATATGCTCTGGATGATGATGTTAGTGTCTCCTCCCTGGTTAAAGAACATAAACCGTTTGATTATCAGAAAGAAATCCGAGATAAATCTTTTATTGAGGTGATTATTGAAGATCATAGAAAAGCATTAACACTATTGCCTACTACAAAGTTAGTAGAAATATGTACCGATACTTCAGCAAAATACTTTTATAGTTTATTGTCGACTTATAAACCATCTTCTATAAACGGGGAGTTAAGATTTGTTTTAATTGATGCAGATGCAGAAGGCTATTGGATGGCAGCATTAAAAGAAATAGCCGCAAGGAACTATGTCGGGGTTTCCAATCCGAGACAGTTTTTAATAGATTTGATTGCGTTTGTTTATCAATACCAAGGGATAGATAATCGCAGCCATGTGATTCTAAGTACAGGATTAATTATACAAGAAGCAAAAAAGAATCTTGCTGCAGTTCGTTTGAAAGAAAATAAACTTAATGAGTTATCGATGCAAATTCCAGCGTTATTAACTTGGCAGAAGAAAGGCGAAACCGCAAATGCAACTCATGAAGATAAGATGTATGAAATTGGCGCAGAACTATTACTAAAAGAGAAAATTATTCAGAATCCCGATGCAATGCGAGAGATACTATCTAAAATAAAAACCTCGAAATCGGAATTGTCTAGCAATGCAGAGAGAACTCTTGATAAGATCGGTGATTATGTAATCGAGAATGAAGATATCCAAAAAGATGTGGCGTTTATTCATGCTCGAAAGAAGAAAGGGTTACCGGTCGCATCGCATCCGGTTAATGATAATTTTCATGGGCCTTAAATAACGTAATGGAATAAATCAAGTTATTACATTTAAAAAACTTAATTTCTTTATTATGAGTTTTGTGAATTAATCTCGCTCGATACCCTATAGAATTTAGGTTACTGCATTGTTAATACTCCACATAATAATATAGTTCTATTTTCCAACTTCAATATCCACAAGAGTGTATAACTAAATTGATACACTTGATTAGTCTAAAGGAATATTTTCACCTTGGGAATTAGGTAGGTATTGCTCAAAGCAATACCTACCCCTCTCCGGTATAAATACCGAATTGGAACCCGAATTGGTCGGACCAATTCGGGTTCAACGAAGTTTTTGTAATCCGCTTGAAACGAGGTAAGTTGAATTATATGGAAATTCCATAAAATTCAAAATAAATTTATAACTATAATAAAATCAATATAATGGAAATTTTATAATAAATATAAGACAATTCGAATATAAGCTTAGGTTGTATTTTTCTCAATTTGAGAAAAATACAACTCCTAATGGAAGGAGTACCATACCTAAATACGGATTGAATAATAAAATCAATCGGGCGAGGGAACCTCGCCCCTACTTTGGGTAAGAAAACCGAGTCAAGTTGAATTAAGTTCCAGTGGAACTTAATTCAACTTAAATTGATAACGCTAATAATTTCAATTGGCTATTAGTTATACCCAATCATGTTGAACTTTTGTCCATTGGATAAAAATTCAAATTAAATATGAATTAGGTTTATTGAACGATATCACCTAGACGCGCTGTACCATTGGTTGGATCATAGATAATTTTAGCTCTATCATCTTTAAAGTCCGGACCGACACTATAAGCATACATCCCGGATTCATTTTGGGTGAGTCTAAACGGCTTATTGATAAATGGGTCTAAAGGAACTTTGGGTAAATACTCCGGTTTTAAATCATTTAATGATTTCGGCCATTGCTTCTTCTCAAGATGATATAACTGAATTGCGGCATCAATCTGTGCTAGGCGTATTAAACATCTCACTCTCATATGCTGAGTATATGGATTTGGCCAAGGAATAGTAAGACACTGATTGACCTTATCTTTAGGTATTTTACTGACCCAATCCGTTTGCATAAATTTTTGATAGGATTCATGCGATATCGCATTGCTAATTCCATGGTAATAATCAATAAAATCTCGACTGATATGACCAGTATTGAAATAAAAAGATAAGATAAAAGAATTTAATAAACCGTTTGATCGTTTTAAGGAATATTTAATAGCATTATTCCGTTCTTGTTTATCGCTTAGGAGATTATACATTAGTCGATATTCCATTTCGACAGCATTTGAAATATTAGGTAATTGTTTATCTATATCAGAACAATCGTTAATTATTTGCCTTAAATCTTTTTCGGTCAATTTATCCGATTTGATCAGTTCTAGTAAGGGAGTAATTTGAACATTGATTATTGCTAATCCAATCATATGCGTAACTAAGAATTGGTCTTTTTGTGCTATATCTTTTCCAAATAATAAGCCTTCGAGATAATAATTCAGTGCTTCGCTATACTTTTTCTGATGCTCTAATTGTCGACCAGAACCAGCGATTAATCGAGCAAGTTTACGTATAGGAACGTAATTTAAATTCGAACCTAAAAAACTATACGGAACCGGAGGTAAAGTGCAATTCTTCATTTGCGTTCCTAGTCGAACTTCATTCAAAGCATCTTGATTTAGAACGAGGACTTTATTAACCTCAGGATAAATGGTATACCAGCCTTCGTTAACAATGGTCGTTAATTGTTCTTCTGTTTCTTCCGGTACGGTTACAGTAGAAAATGCATTGATATAATGCACCAAAGCATTATTTTTATGGGTTTTTACCCATGTTTAGTTATTTTTTTATAAAATTAGGAATT
>JBHGBB010000119.1:0-12413 GCA_041946755.1 bacterium
ATGCTTGAGTTTCATGCCACAACTATATCATAGTTAGTGGCTTAAATGATACTATACCCATATTCTTTAAATAAGGTATCTAAATAGGGAACTTTTACTTGCTTATCCAGAAATTGCGAGAAGGTTGTAGAATCGAGAGTAATAAACCGTTGTACCGCTTGAAAATCTAATCGGCCAGCATCTATCCGAAACTGCTTAACTGTCGATTCAAGATATACAGGATAAACGGAATTAGGCCGAAAAGTATGCAGAATATTATCTGCAACCACAAATTCTTTATGTTCAGGCTCAATCGGCCAGCTTGGCCACCAACCGACTAACCCAATCCGGTTACCATGGGCACCTAAGATATCCCAAATCGTTGCGGTATGAATACTCGTTGTCGTAACCGGAATCTGCCGAATTAAATCCAGAACGATGAGCGATTTCCAGACCCATTTTAGACCCAGGCTGTCGAACTGAGCGATCGGGGTTTTAATTCCCGGAATGATTAGCGTTACATGGGAATATACCCCATGTTTATACGGCAGTTTCCCGGTAGCAATCGAAGTCCAAATTAAGGGTGACATTGTTGGGTGCAGGGTTTTAATCTTCCCCGATACTCCGGTTGATATCAAATAGGCAAACTGCGGGAGTTTATGCTGTTGAACCAAGGAATTTAGAACTTTCCAATCGGCACCATCAAACCCAATCACCAGGAGCTTTAACTTGCTTTTATGCGGACTTATTGCGGTTGTCGCCGTATGGAATGATTGGTGCTGAAATTCGTACCTGAATATAGAAAATACCCCAATACCGATTCCGATGGCAAAAATATAGATTATAGATAAGATATACCACTTAATCCGGCGAGAGCATAAATTGTATTGACGAATAATAAACCAGCTTATGCTAGCTAAACCCAGCAAAAAAAACAGGTCATAGGTTACCTTGAGCATACCGATTGGATATCCAAATATTACCCGATACAAAAACCGTATCGTAAAAAATAAAATAAACCATAAACAGATGGTTTGATGGATAGTACCCTTATTTATGAAGGTACCCTTAAGTATCGGTAGTCGGTATATTCCAGCAAGTGTTAAATGGATAAGACTATAGATAATCAGGCTAATTGCAGAATAAGTGAGAAGTAAATAGAGAACGATTAATCCGGCATCGGTTGGTATCAGATATAAATTATTGATTATAATAAACCAAAAGCTGACATATAAACCGAATAGTATTCCACCCAGAATCCAGATGCCGATCGGATGGTATTCAAACCAACTTTTTTCGTGCATAACTTGGTATGTTGAGAACTAAAGCCGATTGTCTGTTATGATAAAGGTTAGTATTATACAAAGCTTAGTTAGAAAACAGGTTTATTATTTAAAATAAGCATCAGCTTCTTGAGTGATTTTAATTAATTCCTGTTCCAGCATCAGGCGCGATGATTCCAGCTGGTCATGATTCGCTGCTGAAGAAATAGTGATCGGATTACTGATAACCGCTACCGCTTGGGTAAAAGGAAACGGGATAAGGTATCTATCCCAGGAAGATAGCAGTTTATATCGTTTCGCGCTAGCAGTAATCGGGATAATCGATGCCCCGGTTTTCTGGGCTAATAAGATTACTCCGGATTTTACCTGTTCGCGCGGCCCTCGCGGTCCATCTACTGCCATAACCGTATCGTATCCTTGTTTCATGACCGAAATTAATTGCAGGAATCCAGTAGTTGCACCTTTAGAGCTTGAAGCACGAACGGTTTTATATCCGCATTTTTCCAAGATGCGAGCGAGCAGTTCTCCATCCCGGCTTTGACTAGCCATAACACACCAGTCTTTCCGGGATTTCATGGTGTAATTCTTGAATCGGTCAACCAGGATTAGATGGCGGCCATGCCATAACGCCCAGATTACCGGTTTTCCTTCCTGAAGTATCCCGCGAACCTTGTCCATTCCAACCACCCGGAATCGAAGAGACCGGCCGACTAGATAGATAAACAGCCAACCGATGAAGGATAAAAGGCCAATAGGTACTTTTATTTTCATAGGATTATACTTTACTATGCGAGGCTTGTTCCCGTGCCCAAGTGTCCGCAGTGAGGATTTGTTTTAAATTCGGGCGCGGTATAACCCGATGCGCTGTCATGGTATGTTCAATTAATCGAGCGATATCTGAAAACAGGATTCGTTTTTCAAGAAAAGTAGCGACTGCAATTTCATTAGCCGCATTGAGAACAGCCGGCATCGTTCCGCCGGTTTTAATTGCATCGAATGCTAATTGTAAACAGGGGAATTGATTAAAATTCGGTTGCCTAAAAGTTAACCGCCCGATTTTCGATAAATCGAGTGATGATATTGGATTTGTCTTCCGGTCGGGATAGGTTAAGGCAAACTGTATCGGTAGATACATATCGGTTATACTCAACTGGGCGATGATTGACCGGTCGATGAATTCTACCATCGAATGCACGATACTTTCCGGATGGATAACTACCGCAACCTTATCAGCTGGTATATTAAATAGATGGGTAGCTTCAATCACTTCAAATCCTTTATTCATCAGCGTTGCAGAATCAATAGTAATTTTCTTTCCCATTGACCAGGTCGGATGCGATAATGCCTGTTTAACCGTTATTTTCTTAAAATCGGTTTTGGTATTATGAAATGGCCCCCCGGAAGCGGTAAGGATAATTTTCTTAATCTCGATTTGTTTCCCTGCTGAGAGGCATTGGAAGATAGCACTATGCTCGCTATCAATCGGAATAATCGGTACCCGATGCTTTTGGGATAGCGGTATAACAATATCTCCGGCCATTACCAATACCTCTTTATTGGCCAAAGCGATTCGTTTACCTGATTTTATTGCCGCTATAGTCGGGAGTAGTCCAATTGACCCGACCGTCGCAACAACGACGATATCTACCTGGTCATCGGTAGCAATTTCAGTGAGCCCATCGATTCCAACCAAGATGTTCTGTTTCGCTATTTCGGGCTGATATTGATTGATAAAATGGGTGCGTTTCCGGTCATCCATCAGTCCGATAAGTTTAGGCTTAAATTCAGCAGCTTGTTTTGCTAATAAACCGATATTATTTCTTGCGGTTAGCGCGATAACTTCAAATTCATCTGAGAGATGCCGACAGACATCCAAAGTCCGGGTGCCAATCGACCCGGTTGACCCCAGAATAGCGATCCGTTTCCTACGAGTTTGCATAGCGTAAAATAATACCACGATTCAGAAAGGAGTCGCTAGCTTAAATCAAGGCAAATGGCAAAATCAGAACGTCCAATGGTTTTCTAATGCCTGAAAGGTTTACTTATGGTAAAATATATTTAGTATTTCTAACCTGTCCCGAAGGGACAAAAGGGGGAGTTATGAAATATAGCTATACTATTCCGGTTTGTTTCTTTCTTTTTGTAGTATTTACCTGTTGTGCCACCTCTCAAACCCAGTCTTCAATCAAAACCAAACCGAATCCTATTATTGTTTGGCAGCCATCGCATCAGACTGATACCGGTGTAGATTTTAACGAGGCGGTAGTATGTAATGCGATTGTCGAAGCTGCAATGCAGACACCACCGAAACTATCTGAATATAAAGTTTGGAGTTATGGAAATAAGAATCTCCATCATGCAGATTCCGGAAGTAACACCAAAATCGAGCATACTACCGCCATAATCGATGGGAAAATATCCGGGTATGCCTATGAAATTCAGGAGGCGAACAGCTATCATCCGCTAGTATTTATTGCGATCCATAATAATGGCGGCACCAATCGGAATGCGATTTGGGGATATGTTCATGAAGGGGATAAATATGAGCCGGAAAATCGGGCATTAGTCGACCGATTGGTGAAAGCCGTCTGTACGGTAACCAATTTGGAGAATCGAGGGGTACACCCGGATAGTTCCACCGGGAGAAACGATTATCGATGTAAAACTACCGGGAAATTGGCATTCTATAGCCTCGATGAGAATGTGAATCAAGCGCCATATCGGGTGCTATTAGAAATCGGAGATAATGCGGTTAGTCGAGAGTTGCTCGTAAGTCCGGAAGGCCAGAAGAAAATCGGAGCGGCGATTAAATCAGAATTGGTTAAATGGCTAAATGAAAAAAACTAAATGAAATTCGTTAATCCACGGATAACTTATGCAGGTTGAAGTTAAAGCTTACGATATCGCTAGAAGTATCAATCTAAGCGGGCTGAAAACAATACCGCTCGGTAGCATTATTTGTGAAGATCCGTTAATTTACCAGGAGATAGATAAATACCTGGCGATATTCGATTTTGGAGTAGCGGTGTTTTTTGGCTATGACAAACCGGAAATAGCGCAACGGGTAGAAGAAATAAAGAAATATACCGTTGGGTATAAAACTGAGTATTCAAAAGATGATTTTATCCTGCATGTCGGGCCGCGAGAAGGGACCTTGCCGACGAAAGAAGAATTAACCATCGAGAATATGAATTTGGATAATATCAAGTTGGTTGGTATCGTATTAGCCCGATCAGTATCATTGGAATATTATGAGAATCTGATCGATAAATCATTAGAAAAACTCACTGATATCGTGCAATCGTTGGCGTCTAAAGGCAAAACCGGCGCTTCTGAATCGATGTTATCGAAAGAAGTCGGGTTGGCGTTAGCGATTGAGCATGAATTGGCATATAACCTGGAAATTCTAGATGAGCCGGGAGTTTTATGGGAAGGTGGTAAAAAAATCGAGAGTTTGTATCATACCTTAACCAAAGCTTTCGAATTAGAATCGAGAGTACAAATTCTGGAAAAGAAGTTGGATATTGTTTCTCGAACCGATCGGTTTCTTATTGACCAGCTTCAATCCCGTCGCGCATCGTTGTTGGAAATAGTTGTAATATTACTTATTTTATTTGAAACCGTGTTTTTTATTGCTGAATTTTATCTCCGATAATGTAAAGAATCGGATTTTAGAAAAACGAGTATTCTATCCGATATGGATAATAATCCACCCCAGCCGGATTCGGGGTTTAGTACCAAGTCTGATCAAAAAACTGAATGGGCACTCCGTCGGTCGATTGCTGAAGGGTCGTTGGCTGCAGTTATGGGCAACCTTGCCGGTGGCGTGTTTTTAACCGGATTCGCGTTATCGTTTGGAGCTACCGAATTCCATATCGGGTTACTCTCCAGTCTCCCACCATTAATTAGTCTCGTACAACTTTTTACCCCATCGTTGCTTCGCCGATTTGGCGGAAAACGTAAAGAATTAACCATTGCGACCATAGGTATTGCCCGGCTACTTTGGCTGCTATTAGTTATTTTACCATTCCTCTTTTTCCTACACCAATCGAATGTTCCATTATGGACTATTCTTGGGATAATCTGTATTTCTACCGGATTAAATGCGATTGGCGGTATTTCTTGGTTGTCTTGGATAGGGGAACTGGTACCGAGAAACCGGTTTGGTAGATATTTCTCTTCTCGCAATTTGAATAATGGAATAGTCGGTATGGTTACCGCTATGGCAGGTGGAATTGCGTTCGATTTATGGAAAAAGAATACCCCTACTTCATATGATATTTTCGGCTTCGCCGGAATATTCTTCATCGGATTGGTTTTTGGGATGTTATCAATCTTTTATATGAAAGGGATTCCGGAACCGGGTTTACCGATGCCGGCAAAACATATTACCCCATGGAAAGAATGGATAACTCCTTTTCGGGACAAAAATTTCCGATGGTTTATCATTGCCAGAATGTTTTGGGTATCATCGGTCAATATTGCGGCGCCATATTTCTCGGTGTATATGATTAAAAACTTGAAATTGGATTATTCATATATCCAGTTTACCAATTTAATCGCTACTGCCGGAGCATTATACTGCATGCGGTTCTGGGGGCGATTAATCGACCATTTTGGGAATAAACCGTTGCTTATCCTGTCGAATGTTATGAAAGGATTTTATCCACTTGGCTGGTTGTTAGTGACTCCAACCGATTATTGGATAGTACTGCCTTTAGTCCAATTATTATGCTGTTTCGATTCCGGCATTAATCTGAGTGTATCCAATCTTTTATTGAAACTGTCTCCCAAAGGGAATAATACCGCTTATCTGGCAACCTATACCGCGTGTATCAATCTTAGCTTGGCCGTTTCGCCATTCATCGGCGGATGGATGGTCACCCGATTTGCGCAGCATGATATGTTTACCTTTGGCTCATATCAAGTCGAGGCATTGAAAGTATTATTCTTTATATCCGGCATTTCCCGATTAATCAGTATGCCGGTGGAATATATGGTCCATGAGCATCGAACCGCTTCTTTAGGTCATATGATGCGAGTACTGCGTGAAGTTAAAGGGTTTGTGCCCGACATCAGCGAACTAAACGCGGCGGTATCATTCTGGTTTGCCCCGGTGAACGATATGGTATATGCCGTTCGATGGCGAAGTCGTCGATTCCGGAATAAAATTATCGATTTGGTTAGTGATCAGAAAGATGGTGAATCGCAAGAATAAAATAGTTATTGATTATCTTCAATATCGGCGATATAATACAAGATCAAGATTGATTGGTTTTAAAAAGGAGGATTCCTTCTATGAATCGTGATGAATTAAACGTTTGTTTATCGAAACTGGCGGATATTTTACTCTGGTGTTTCCTGTTATCAATAATTTTATCGACGATTTGGTTTGTTTTTTATTTAGTTGGTGGAGATTGGGCGTATCGGTTGCATAGCTCTTGGTTCTCTTTAAGCCCGCATGAGTTTGTGATGGCGAACTATTATGGATTAGCGTTTGTGAAACTGATAATTTTTCTGTTTTTCTTCATTCCCTATTTAGCCATAAAAGTTGTTTTACGGAAGAAAAACTGATTTTTCTTAAATGAAGGGAGCAACGATTCTATAATGCAGATTCGATTTAATGATCAAGATTGGGAGCGAATAACTCAAGACTGGACCGGATTTTGGCATCAAGATTTAGATCAGCCGATGGTTTGGATACAGATTTGGGATCCATCGAAAGAGCCGATTCCGGGTAGGAAGTCGTTCATGGCCCAATATCCTTTACAACTATCCCCCGAAGAAATCATCGAATTGGAAACGAGGCATTTAGAGGGTTTTGATTTTATCGGCGATGCGTTTCCGAAATTATTCGTTAATTTCGGTGCTGGGAGCGCCGCGGCTTATTTCGGAGCTATTCCCAAAGTCGAGCCAACAACGGTTTGGTTCGATCCGATGAATTTTGACCTGCAGTATATAAAACTGGCTATCAACCGGACCGGTGAATGGTATCAGCGTATTCATGCGATTCTTGATGCTGCACTCGCTCGATGGCAGGATAAAGTACAGGTGAGTAATACCGATATCGGGGGCAATTTGGATATCCTCGCCTCGTTACGGGGAACTGAGCAATTATTAATCGATTGTTATGAGCAACCGGAATGGGTAGCCGGTTTATGTAAGCAGATTACAACTTATTGGTTGCAGATATATCAGGAGGAAGCGGATAAAATCTTAAAAGTATGCCGCGGTACTTCTCCTTGGGCTCCGGTATTTTCGCAAGGATATACCTACATGCTGCAGAGCGATTTCAGTTATATGATATCGCCGCAAATGTTCGAGCGGTTTGTAATGCCGGATTTATGTACCTGCTGCGATTTTCTCGATGATCCTTTCTATCACCTTGATGGTAAAGGGCAGTTAAACCATCTCGATATGTTATGCTCAATCAAGAAATTAAAAGGTATCCAATGGGGTCCGGGTGCAGGTCAGCCTGAAGCGGAGGAATGGCCGGAAGTAATCCATAAAATCCGGGCTGCAGATAAATTATGTTGGGTCGTAGTTTCTCCGGAAGGAGCTTTACGGATAAAAAACGAGTTCGGCGGGAAAGGATTTATCTTTTCGATCTATTCGGAAACCAGAACCCTGACCCTTAATGAAGCGAATGAGTTATATCGAGAATTAATCCGTTCTTAATTTATTTCTTGAAGATTATCTTAGGATTCAGAATTAGCGCTGCCGGGATAAAAAGGTAGATTTCATAGATCGGTTTGGCAAATAGCGCTTGAGTAAACCGGACAAACAATGCCAATTCCTTTTTATCCAGTTCGGTAAAGGGGTAGGCGAGATCAGCTAACTCCGAAATCTTTTTTCTCTTAAAGTTTCTTTCGCACCAGCCGACGATATTATAACTACTTTTTTCCGGGGAGCTATAATATTCCCCTTCCTTAACATCAATCATTGGTAGGCCATGGAGCCGGCAGGTCATCGGCCGAAATTGATATGTCAGACATTGGTTCTGGTCATTTAGCAGCGGGCAGCGGAGTTCAGCAAATGTATCGCAGAGAGTATCAACATCTTCATCCGATAGTTCAGTCAAATAATAAGGCGGGATCAGGTTCGGCTGCAGTTTCTTGATTTGGGCGATAATCTTTTCTGCTTGCCGGGTAACTTTTTGTCGTACTGGTTTCGGTAATCGGTTAAATCCTTGTAGAAGATAATAGGCATCTAAGAGCGAAATATCGAATAATCCTAGACAGCAATCGTAACATCCTTTTCCACAAACCACATCTTGCGGATACCTTGTTTGAACACTAGTAAACCAATGGTCTACTTCAGATAACAGTTTTCCATATTCTGATAAGATTTGGCTAATAGAAGAATTAGGTCGCAAGATAAGATTGACTGGTTAATGTCAAATATCAAAGCCCAAATGCCAAATAAATGTCAAATGACTTAATGTCAAATATTTGGGTTTTTAAGCGTTGGATTTGTATCAGATGGTTTGTTTCTGATATTCCTGATAGTATTTCCAGATATTCGTTACATAGCCGATGGTTTCTTTCCATCCGGTAAAATAGCCATACCGCGGCCGCGGTTTCTGCCATACTTGCTGATGCAGCGCTTTATATTCCGGGGTTAATTTCGGCATTACGGTCTGGATATCATCCCATTCATGGTCTTCCCGCGCTTCGAATTTCGCTAAATCCCGGGAATCAAATAGTCTACCCGCGCCGCAATTATAACTGGCTAACGCAAACATTTCCCGATGCGGTTCCGGAACATCGGGAAACATATCATATTGCATCCTGAGATATCGGATACCGCCGGCGATATTATCGCTCGGATTCAAGATATTTTTCACTTTCATTTCTGCTGCGGTTTTCGGCATTAGCTGCATCAAGCCTCGGGCACCGCAATAGCTTTTCGCTTCCGGTTTAAAATCCGATTCCTGCTTAATCTGGGCGAGTATCATCCGCCAGTCGAATCCATAATGTTTGGCGTATTTCTTAATCAACCCATCATAGCGGGTAAAATGTTTCTGCGGCATTAAGAGGATAGATTGCTGTTGCGGCTGATTCTGCTGTTGTTCCGCCATGCAGAAAGATACTCCAATAATAATAGATAGAATAATAATATAATATTTTTTCATGGTTTTCCCCTGGATGCTATCTACTTTCTACTAGCTACCAGCTTTTTTAGTTCAGTCCTAATCCAACAATCAATCCAACCAATAACCCGATCATAATAAACAGACAACCGACTGCAATCCCAACGGCGATATTTCCTTTTTTCAGTTCTTCTTCAAAATTACAATTAGGCGTTATCTTATCGAAGAACCAATAGACGAACCACGAGCATACTACTCCCAGAATAATCCCGCCGATGGCATAAAGGATATTAAAGAGATACACTTGCAATGCCCCTTCCGTCATAATCATTACCTCACATTTTAATTGATATTATTATTACATAATTCAAACATATTCACAAATAATATACGAGGAATCCTGGATTATGTTTACCTGCCGTGCTTGATTACCTATTTAACGGATAGTTCTCTTTTTTATTTTCTATTGGTTATATAGTATACAATCGTCTCGTATGGTTTTGGATAATTTGCAGGGTATCAATATCGGTATTAAATACCGAATTTCTGCCTTGTGGCTCTGAAATAGGGTCTCCGAGGTATTGATCACCTGGTTGCCAAAGATAATCCGGGCGCGGAGTTCGACCGATACCGCCCCAAGTCCAGAAATTGGTGCCAACCAAACCTCCCCCGGCAACCGCGATTTGTTCGACCTTATTAAATACCGTTTGATAAAACCGATTCCGGGCAGTTACTGGCGAATCTGGAGAACAAGCACCATGGTCACGGTCAAATCCGAATTCTTCCAATACCATCGGTTTATTTAAGTATCGGGTTAACCGCAGCTGCTGGTCGATATATTTCACCGCTTCTTGTTGAGAATACTTGAGCGTTTCTTCCATCCGGTCTGGTTTCCACCAGCCCCAATTCCTTGGCCAGAGATGGATGGTAATATAATCGATATGTTTGCTACTATGCGCATGAATGAAACATTCCTCATTTTCTAAACACCCTTTCGTACCCTCACTACCGGTAGTAACCAGATGAAAGGAATCGAATGATTTGATATATGCGGCAGATTGGTCGATCCAATTATAGAAATCATTGAGTTTCTTCGGGTCTTGATTCCCATCCGGATGCGGTCTCGGTTCATTTGCCAATTCCCAAGCCATAATCGCTGGGTCTTCTTTATATACGACCCCGGTATAGCTATTCTTCCGATGCAAGATATCTTTAATAAACCGCTGATAATCCTGTTGTGCTCCCCGGTCCGAATAGAACGAGGCGGAATACCGCATAAAATCCCGGTAATCTGGTACCTGGTCAGGATGGACTAACGGCTGCTGATTTTGCCAGGCGACATATTGCGCCATACCGCCTGACCAATCCCAATAATTAGTTAAATAGATAACCGCATATATCCCGCGGAGTTGCATCTCTGCTAGCAGGAAATCCAATCCTTGCAATAATGATTCATTATACTCCCCAGGTATTTTTTGGTTACCCGGTTTAATGGCGTGGGTTAACTCCGATTGTTCTACTGCACCCATAATCCGCAGATTATTTATACCAATTGACTGCAATAAATCGAGTTCTTGCCGTAACCGGATTTTCCCCGATTCAGTTGCACCTAGATACATTCCATACCAGAGGTTGGCACCAACTACATAATAGGGTTTGCCATTAAGCGCAAACTGCTTTCCGTTGCCGATGATATAAGAAGATTTATTCATTTACCGCTAAATACAAATACAATATTATGCCGCTGATTTGTGCGGATTTATAGATTTTAATGGTTTTTCCAATCTGATTTTATCAGCGTTTATCTGCGGCTAAATTGCTTTGGGTGTTATTGAGCCAGTCTCCGGCATCAGGCCATCTTTGAGGCCATTCTCGAATTTTCTTGAAAGTAGACGAATAAACCTTTTCGTCTGTTCGAATTATACTTTCACATATAAATTTACATTTATTCATTTTCTTGGTTTTATATGGTTTTCCTTGATAGAAAAATTCTTCAGTACGGGAAAACTTTCGTTTACTCCAAGAAATTATAGAAAACTCAAGCATAATTGTAAGTTCTGCTTGAAAAATTAAATTCAGATCAATATGGTTTGTTATACAATCCGTGTTCATCCATGACGTTAAAGACTTTACTACTGAAAGCTGCCGGATCGGTTCATGATTGAAAAAGCATTTTCCAGAACGAACATCTATTTTTATTTCCCCATTTCCTAGTGACAGTAAGGTATTGTAATCAAAGAAAATGTCAGTTCCACAAAACTTATGACATAAAGTATCAGCCATATGTTGCAGTCGTTTTCTTTTCATTATATTTCCTATAGGCTTTTTGTAAAAGCAAACCACTGTATTTCTAGATTATTTACTCAACCGCGCCACAGCTTTTTCTGCATCAGGAAAAAAATCGCTGGTTGGAAAATAATCCAGGAGCCGCTGATATGCTTCAATCGCTTTCTTCCGGTATTCGAAACTATCCTCCATCTTCTCATAAGCTACTCCGGTATAATATTGGGCTTTATCGGAAACCGGGCTATCGGGGAACACCTGCAAGCTGCGGGCGAATAGTTTAATCGCTTCTTTTAATTTCGCTTGGTCGGTTTTATCTATCGATTTGTTAGATTTAACTTCATCGAATAATGCTTTCCCCCGCTGATATGTTTTCAGCCATGCTTTCGATTCCGGTTTTTCTGCCGGGCCGGATAACTGGAAATAATAGAGTTTCGGATGCAGCGATTGGCCGTTACTATTTTTGGCAAAAAGCTGCAGAATCTGTTCTCCTTGCCGGAGTTTGCTGGTTTCGATGGTTAATATCCCATCCTTATCGGAAAATTTATACGATGCTGGTTCGCCATTAAACATCACCTGAATCGATTGTTTATCAATATTATATCCACCCAATCCATCGGTCAGTTGGAATCGGATTCGGGTATTTTCTGATGGTAGTTTCTGTCCCGGTTTTGGTTCGATCAATTGCGCGGATGGCATCCCGGCACTGAAATATTCGACTAATGCATCGAAATATGCTTCCGCCTCTTTCCGGTTATATGCGGTTTCCGTGGACT
>JBHGBB010000012.1:0-36571 GCA_041946755.1 bacterium
ATTATGGTAGTCCCAATTTCTCAGATTTATGTTTCTACCCCAAACCGATTCGATTTGGGCAATCTCAAATCCTTAGCCGATAATATGGCAGCATTCGGCATGCTCCACCCGCTCCTCGTTGCCGAAATAAAAGAACGAAAGGATGAAGGAACGATAGGACGACAGGATGAAACCGCATCCGCTCATCCCAGCGCAGCGGTCATCCTTTCATCCTTCGATTCTTATCGCTATGAACTCATAGCGGGGTATCGGCGGTTAAAAGCTGCAGAATTCTTGGGGTGGACTGAAGTTCCGGTCTCGGTTATTTCACCGGCAGATGAATTGAAACAATTCGATACCTCGTTGCATGAGAATTTCAGAAGGAAAGATTTAAATCCATTAGAAATCTGCGATATTATCCTAGAGCGGAAATCCCGGTGGGAGAAACTATATGGCCCGATAAAACGAGGACCGAAATCAAGTGATAATCCTACAGAAGTTGAATTTTACGGAAATTCCGTAAAATTCAACAATGAAACCAGTAGAATCTTGCGTATGGGCGAATCATCGATTAATAGATTCCTACAATTAAAAGACTTAGATCAAGATTTGAAACAATTAGTCGAGGAACGGAAAATCTCATATCGTGATGCTATAGAGCAGCAATCATCGAGAAAGAAAGAACAGAAACAATCGAAATCGAAAAAGATGGGACTTTCTATTTTACCGGATAAAGAGACCGCTATCGCATTACAAACCGAATATAATCGAAGCCCGGTCTTTTTCCAGACTATGATGCTGGTAGGCCATATGTATCAAAGTATCAATCGGTTCCAGGGGAAACAGCCGGAATTCGAATCCGCTAATCCCGACCGGATAGTCATGATGATCGGCCATTTATCAGCTATTTCAAGTTGGGTGAATACTTTAATGAAACAAGCTGAAGAGACATTAATGCAGCAAACTGGAACGCAGATTCCCGCTGAAACATAGATTACCGCAGTAATAATTTATCTAAAGAATCATGGTTTTATCCTGAGAATCAGCGTTCTTGATTGGATTCTGACGGGGGAGACTGATACTTTTTATCGAGTTCTAGGATTAAGAATTTATTCTCGATATATTTATCTAAGGGAAGAGCAACTAGAATAATCAGGATCCCCCAACCGGTAAGCGCAATTATAGTACTATTACTTAACACTTTAAAAATCGCATAAACGCCCGTTAAAAATACCGCAACCAGGATTATGAATAGCCAATAGAACCACCGATGTTTACCCACCAGCCGGACCTGACAGTTCGGACATGCCATTCTCCCGAATGGCGATTTCATATACCGTTTCCAAGTTAAGGTAAACTGCTCTTTACAATTCGGACATTGCATAGAAACAAAATAATTGATTTTTTCTCTGCGGTCTCAGCGCCTTCTCTGCGATCTCTGCGGTTAATTTTCTATATCACTACTCCCATTTCGGGCGTTTGATTCCGAGGAGCCGCATCACGGCAGCTAATTCCCCGAAATGATGGCGGGTATGCCGAACAAAATATACCGCTTTCGAACTTAAGTCTTCCCCGGATTGCGCCGCGGTTGCTATCCGATCCTTAATCCGGTCTTCTAGCCAATCGATATCTTTCAACGCGGTCGGTTGGTCAGGCATCGGGTCGACCGTATCCATCCAATTCAAGTTATATTTCCGAGTCCGTTTATGCTCTTCCGGGTCTTTGGTATTAATAAACCATTCTAGCCCGATGAAGATATGATAATAGAGCCGGGCTGGAATTAAATACTCATTCAGTCCTTGCTTCCATTTATCGGCTGGAATCAAGGTTACCGCTTCCCGCAACGCTTTAAGCTCTTTCTCAAACATGGGTTCGATATTCATAATATTTTCACCAGATATGATACCAGAACGCAGATTAACGCAGAACCATAGATTACCGCAATATAAACGATATCTAGTTTAATGCAATCAGAGTTCCAGATTGGATTCTAGAACAGACCGCTTCTATAAGATATACGGTTCTGATTCGAGATGCTTTTTTAAATTCACACCGGGTTTATCTCGCGAATCATCCAGATCGATTTTAAGAATTAAAAGTTTCGTTCCTAAATATTTATCTAATAGTATACCTACCAGGAGCGAAACAATACTCCAGCAGATAAATCGAGTGAATGGATCTTGAACTATACCATTGAACCGGGCAGAGACATAACTCGTAATAACGATAAACAGCAAAAATAATGGATAATATATCCAACGATATCTTCCCATAAGCCGGATTTGGCAATGCGGGCAGACTAAATTATCGAACGATACCTTGAGATACCGTTTCCAGGTTAAGCAAAGTGCTTGTTTACAATTCGGGCATAGCATATTCGTTTATTACTTCTACTGTTGGGTAGCCGGATAATTAAACTCTTCAAACGTCGACCATTTTTTATCCCTAATCCCGGCAGATTCTGAGAGAATCAGGTCCATCGCTTGCTGTAGCGCTTCAACCCGCAGGCGAGTATCAATCCATCTAAACAATCTAAAGATCTTCGGTTTATGCGGTTCAATGAAACATAAGAATCCATCAGGATATTCTGCATAGTTAGCGCAACCGATCCATAACCTGAATCCTTTGTTTTTTATTGTAAGGTACCAACCCCAATCTTCAGGTTTTGGCTCTTTCGGTTCGAACCCTTGTTCCTTTAACCCAGCGGCTAAAAATTCGGCTAATCGTTTTCCATAGATCCCGGGATTGATAAATTCCGATTCACCTTCATAAGCCGGGAATTTATCTGATCGAAACTCGACATAGGTTTTCATATGCTGGGAACTCCGACTAAAAAACATTATAGATTATATTATATACCTATCAAAAAGAGTTCGACAAGATAAGAATGCAGAGATAGAGAATTAGATTAACGTACCGGTTACTGCAGAAAAGATATATTCAATATCAGCGGTAACCGGTTAATAGGAAAGAAAAAATTATGCTTTTTCGCTACCGATGGAACGATAAATCACCGCTCCGACAATCGCGCCGATGATTGGCGCAACCCAGAATAGCCAAAGTTGAGATACTGCCCAGCTTCCGACATACACCGCTACTGCGGTACTTCGCGCAGGATTGACTGAAGTATTGGTTACCGGAATACTAATTAAATGAATTAAAGTTAAGCCGAGACCAATAGCAATTGGCGCGAACCCTTGCGGGGCCCGTTTATCAGTTGCACCGAGGATAATCAGGAGAAACATCATGGTCATAACAATTTCGGTTAACAGTGCTACGTGTAGGGAATACCCACCGGGAGAATGATCGCCATACCCATTCGCTGCGAATCCGGCATTAACATCGAATCCCGCTTTCCCGCTAGCGATTAAATATAGGATCCCTCCGGCAGCAAGCCCGCCTAATACCTGAGCGATAATATATCCCGGCAGCTGTTTCGCCGGAAACCGCCCTCCTGCCCAAAGGCCAATTGATACCGCGGGATTCAGATGACAACCGGAAATATGGCCGATCGCAAATGCCATGGTCATTACGGTAAGCCCGAACGCTAATGCTACTCCAACAAACCCGATTCCTAAACCCGGAAATGCGGCGGCTAATACGGCACTACCGCATCCGCCAAGAACCAGCCAGAAAGTACCGATAAATTCTGCACCATACTTATTCATACTATCCTCCTTTCTAAAAGAAGTTAGTATTCCTAAAACTAGTTTGACTTATATTGGTAATAGTATATACCCTATAATAGACTTTAACCAGTTATTATTTATAGGCAGAATTAAATCGGGCTGTAATAAACCTTTAATAAGCGCTAACTATTATTCCTGTTATTCCTGAAAAATACGTCTCGATGTTTAATACATCCGATTCCAATCAAGCGACCATCGATATCTTCGATAACAAACTCTCGACTGCCGTAAGGGGTAAGGGCAGGGGAGCTTACGATTTTCGCTCCTTTTTCTTTAAACTCTGAATAGAGAGTATCCACTCCTTCCACACTCTCTGGAGATAGGTAGACATCGTATCCGGCACCGAATCTTTTTTGGTTGGAAAGAACTTCTCCAAACTGGGATCGGACAATAATTATTTCGACTTCATCTCGATACAATGCGGCAAATGGTTCGGCGTTATCATAATGCTCGACCACGCGGAATCCTAATATATCTCGATAATAAATAGCGGTTCTTTTAATATCCGGGGTAACAAATACCGCCGCTAAATTGACTAATCTTGAACTCATAGTATACACCCAAAATAATAACTTATCGACTTGAAAATCGGAATGCTTGAAATTATACAATAAGATAGAGATTAGAGAAACTAGGTACTTGTAGTGAAATATTAAAAAACAGTCGGCTCTTTTTGCCGTTGCCAGGCGCGATAGATTACATACATCCAGAATAGCCACCAGAAAAGAACGAATATCGGATGACTAATAATGCTATGGACCATATCTCTGGTAACTCTCGAAGTAAAATAAATGATGGCAAAGAGGATAACCAAAAAAACGATGAAACTATTGAACAGAATCAATATTTCTTTGCGCGGTATCGGCTGATTTAGTTCTGCGGGATCGAGAATCAGAAGAAACGCTATCATACAACCTGCCAAAGCGTTGTCGATATGAAATAGCTGTCCCAAGCAGGCAAGGGTAACTACGACAATAGCGATCCCAAATCTGATTTTCATCGATAGACTCATAACATTCTAAGGTATATAAATAATAACTTAACCCAGATTATAACAGAGTTTATTAATTAAGGATAGTTTCTTGACTATTATTATAATTAAATATAATTCGTTTAGTAGAATAGGTGTCGGTCAATGATTAGTTGGGTAATCTCATCGACATTAGCAGTGTTGCGGTTGGTCAGCATAATCACCGAAAACTTCTGGTCGGGGAAACGTTTAATCATGGTAGTAAATCCGATACTGCTGCCTTTATGCCAGATCATCCGGTTGCCTCGATATTTGCCGATAAACCAGCCGAAACCATAACTCGGATTGCCGGGTCTGGTTGTTTTTACTCCCGGAGTAAATATTTGTTTCATCATCTTTCGGCTAACCAGCATGGTAGTATAAAGCGCCTGATCCCAAAGATATAAATCGTTCAAAGACGAATATATCCCACCATCGCCAACAACATAGCTGGTTAGACTCTGGTCGGTTCTTTTAAAGCCGGGTGAGTTTTTGGCAATCGGAGAATATCCAAACGCCTGGTTCGGAATATGCAAGGTTCCCCGTTCATTCAACATCGTATGTTTCATGCCTAATGGGTTAAAAATATGCTGTTTCATAAACGCGGGGAACGTTAACCCTGAAACTTGCTCAACTATAACCGCTAATAATGCATATCCGGAATTGCTATATCTCCATTTGGTGCCTGGAGGGAAGTAGGTTTTATGCTGCTGTTCGAGTATCCAGAGCACATCCCGGTCAAGAAGAGGGATAGTAGTTCTTTTCGGAATCAAGGTTTCGTAATCCAGGATGCCGGAAGTATGGTGCAATAACTGGCGGACTGTTATCTTATTCCCATATTTCGGGAAACTGGGGAAGATATCAGTTAACCGAGTATCGAGCGATACCAGCTTTCTATCAATTAGAATTGATATCGCCATGGCGGTAAACTGTTTACTGAACGAAGCCAACCGGAAATTGGTGGAAGGTGTTATGGGTATCTTGTCTTCCAAATTGGCATATCCAAATGTTTTCCGATAAATCAGTTTGCGATTCTGGATTACCATCACCGCCGCACCCGGCGATTTGGGGTTAGCGAATTCAGTGAATAGTTTATCTGCTTGAGAGGATTTAACTTTCCGAGTAGTCATTTTATGCTTTATTGTTTTCACCGTCTTCTGAAATCAACTCATCATAGCCATCTTCTCCAGCACAGCCTTCGACAATAGAAAATCGGTTTACGAAAATAGCAGCAAGTATACCAACGGGAATAGTTAAATAATATAAACATAGACTTAAAATATATAGGAGCTTGTATGATTGGCAATAAACCAATCCTGCAGTGGCTATAGTAAAACAGAGAACCGAACTATAGATACCGTTACATAATCTATGCAACCATTCCGGTAGATAGCAATTATGGATACCGAGCTTAAATTCTCGCATGGTTTCATTAAGAATTCGGTTTATCAAAAAGGATTGATTAAGAAATCGTAAGTTGATGTCGATGTTGATTCCATCGGGTAAATCGATACCAAAGAAGACAATATAATCCAGCTTGACTGAGAGCTGAGATAGTAAAGATAAATAACGACCCAAGGTCTCCGACATTCTGACCCAGCATAACATAATGGGTCCCGACCCAACTCGATTTCATCCAGACATAGAGTCCACCGAATGGAATATTAAATATTAGATAGAACCATAATGGAATAATCTTATATACGCAAAGCACTCCGAGAATCCAATCACCTATTATCGTTCCGCAGATGATAACGAGATAAGGAATAATCTTATGACGATTTGTCATGATACATTTAACATCTTTTCTATGGAATACAATGAAAGTTATTATATATCGATGGAACTAATTTCATCAACAGGGAAAAGCACCGATTTATTATTTCCAATTTAATACGAAGGCTCGGTATAGAAAACTGATAATTCTACAGGGACCTGACCACTTGCATAAATGCTTTGCACATAAATATCATCATTCCCATTTCGATAATCATACCAAGCGATAATCGCTCCCCCGAATTCATCCGGAATTAACCGAGGAGTAGACTGATTATTTGCTGCGGTACAGATAGCTACACCATTCAACATCCATTTAGCTAATCCTGAACTGTCGATCGCTTGAGTGTAAATATCGATGTTACTCGTCCCATTTCGTTTATCTTCCCAAGAGAAAATCGCACCGCCTTGCCCATCGGAAATCAGGGGTGCATAACTAACATAATTTGATGCGGTACAGATAGCTATGCCATTTGCAGTCCATTTTACTGAACCGGTACTATCCACTGCTTGCGCATAGAGATCCATATTAGTTGTCCGATAATCTCCCCAGCAGATAATCGCCCCACCTTGCCCATCCGCGATAATATTCGAATTATTCTGCATATTGCTCGTTTGACTGATAACTATCCCATCCTGCGTCCACTTTATGATGCCTGCGCTATCAACCGCTTGAGCATAGATATCACTCAAATCATATCTGGCATCAGACCAGGTAATAATCGCTCCTCCTTGGCCATCAGTAACTATTCTGGGAATATACTGACCGGAAGTTGCGGTACAAATCGAGATTCCGTTTAATACCCATTTTACCGTACCAGCGCTATCAATCGCCTGAGCATAAATATCTGCCCCTTGTCCCGGGTTTTCGGTGGTTCCTCGATAATCAGCCCAGGAGATAATCGCTCCCCCTTGTCCATCTGAAGTTAAATACTGTTCAAATTGGTTATTCGATGCGGTACAAATAGCGATACCATTCAGAGCCCATTTGGTCATTCCGGTACTATCAATCGCCTGGGCATAGATATCACTGTTAGTATTACCATTGCGATAATCAATCCAGGTTATAATTGCTCCGCCTTGTCCGTCAGTAATCATTTGTAGGGATTCTTGAACTCCAGCAGCGGTACAGATAGCAAGATCATTCAGGGGCCACTTCACGACTCCGGCACTATCTATCGCTTGGGCATAAATATCATTATTACCGTTTCGTCCATCTTTCCAGGAGATAATCGCACCACCTTGTCCATCTGAGACTTGTTTTGATAGCACTTGGTCATTTAGAGCAGTACAGACGGCGATGCCATTCAACGTCCATTTAGCTGTTCCAGTACTATCGATAGCCTGAGCATAGATATCAGCGCTACCATTCCGATAATCCTGCCAGCAGATAATTGCACCCTTCCGTCCATCAGAAACTATATTTAAGTTATATTGATTATTGACCGCGGTACATACAGCAAACCCGTTTTCTACCTGCCAGGCTTCTCCAGATGAATACAATATCCCGAATCCGGTCAACACAAGGAAACCTATTCCTAATATACGAGTGATATCCCTACGCCAATATATATTCTGCATAAACATATTTATCAATCCACTTAACAATTATTGTTCCATCGCTGATTATGAAAAAGGGTGTAACCTTTTTATGGTTACTTTTAATCACTATTCTTCTTCACTTAAGGAATCATAGAATTCCAAGACTTTTTTCCGATTATCACTTTCCATTAATGCCATCGCAGCCCGCGGATGCCGATTCATCTGTCCGGTCAGCATGTAAGGAATATCATATCCCCAGGTGATTTTCTCCCGCATCGGGATAATCTGTTCCTGCAGGCATTTTAGTACCGGCCGCAGATGGAATTTCGGATTCTTAAGAAACCCTAATAATAATTCCAATGGGCAGTTTCCGGCTCCCCGGCCTAAACCATCCAAAGTCGCATCGGCATAACTAGCACCAAGAATCAGCGCTTCAATAGTATTGGCATAAGCCAACTGCTGGTTATTATGGGTATGGATCCCGACTTTCTTCCCGCTCTTTTCAGCATAGGATAGATATTTACGGATTAACGCTTGGATTTCTTCGGAATATAATGCGCCATAACTGTCAACCAGATAGATAACCTTAATTTCGGTTTGACATAAGATCGCCAGCGCTTCATCCAATTCATTCTCTTGAACCACCGACACTGCCATGAGATTGAGGGTGGTTTCATATCCTTTATCATGGATAGCTTTAATCATATCAACTGCAGCCGGAATCTGGTGGATATAACTAGCTACCCGAATCATATCCAATACACTCTGGTCTTTCGGCAGAATATCTACATCATAATCAGTACGGCCGACATCGGCCATAGCAGAAAGTTTCAGCCCGGTTTTGTTATCTCCTACTATCCGGCGGATATCTTCTTCAGTACAAAACTTCCAGCAGCCGAACTCTTTAGGAGAATAGATACTTTTCGACCCTTTATACCCAACCTCCATATAATCGATACCGGCAGCGACACAAGCCTCATATACCCCTTTAACGAACTCATCTTCAAAACAGGCGTTATTCATCAATCCGCCGTCCCGGATGGTGCAGTCTAACACCTTAATATCCGGCCGATAGGTTAACCAGGTCCCTTTCTTATCCGACCATCGGGGTTTCTCTTCTTTTTTTACCATACCATTTACCTCTCTAGCTAATTTGTATAAGGAGCAAGTCGCTTGTTGATATCGGTGAGCTAAATTCGGCTAGAACACCTAAACAAGGATATCCTTTATTGGTTTATTGTAAGGGATATAGCATTTTTAGTCAAGTAGGTCTACCTAAAAAAAGAGGTATGGAGTAGATTCTTATATCGACGATAATACGTTATAAAACTGGATTTATCGTTTATCCAGCCAAATAACTCGCCATTCAGCAACCTGGTTTCCTATAACTTTTGCAGTCCAGATATTCGCCCCATTTAGAGGTTTAAACGAACAGGTGGAATATCCGACCATCACCGCTATCTCGTTCTGTACCGTTACGCAGGTGAAAATATTTTTATAATCCGGATATTGCCGAAAAAACTCTTTCCATCCTTCCCGCATAACTGCTTTTCCTTTGGTAACTGTTCCTTCGCTATCAATAAACGTATGGTCATCAGTCATCAATTCCGCTAATCCATCAATATTACCAAGGTTAATCTGTTCATTAAATTTCATTGCGGTATTGATTATCTCAAAAGGGTCCATATTCCCTCCTTATATCGTTATTAATATAGGTTAGGCTATATCAAGGAACATTGAATCCGGTGATAAATCTAAAATCCTATTTCTCGGTCAGTTTACCGAGTTCGCGGAAAACTTGTTTGATGGATTCGTTATTTCTAGGGTCAAGAGCTTCCCATGGTTCTACCTTAAAAGGAAAATTGGGATAACGGCGGTCTGTCTTTATGGTAGTATTCAATTTAGAAATGCCAAATACTATTGCTGGTTTTGCATAAGATATAGAAACATTTGGATTATCGAATGCACCGCGATAAACCGGTTTGCCCTTAACAACTATTACTACCGGTTTGCTCCATAAATTAGCTTCGTCAGGAATACGTTTTGCTGCAGTATCAGTTAGATATATGGTATGGCTTGTCCAGTTATAATCGACAATATCTTCTTCGGTAATCAAAGGAAAATGTGCCAGTTCGATTTTATCCAAATCTTGATTATCTTTGATAACCAGATATAGCCCGAATCGGGGCCATTGGCTATGGAAACAATCTCTAATTGCTTCAAAAAACTTCGTATCACTCCTGGTACCGAAAGATAAAGAAACGCTAATATATTTATCCTTCTCAATGGGATATACATTAATAAAGGTATTCCAATAAGGTTCTTTAATCACCTGAGGCATAACTAATTGATTTAATCGATAATCTCCGTCGTTCAGTCTAGCTCGTAATAGAATTCCATCGATTTTCGGTCCTTCTTGATCAACTGCTTTCTCAGCAACTTCTCCGAGTTTGGAAACTAGCGGATGTACTTTAAATATCTGGGTATGATATCGATAAGTATAGGTACCGTTCTCATTAATAACCGTTCCGGTAGTATCATATTGATGGATCACCGCTTCAAGGTTGGTTTTCCAATCATTGGATTTAAAGTCTGCCGCGTTAGCTGAAATAATAGCTAGAATAATCCAAATAAACGTTAAATATTTCATAGCCCTATCTCTCTTTCTTATCCCTTAGCCAGTTTGATTGGTGTAGCGTTAATCAGTAACGATATATCGGGTTTTATCTCCTGTTGTTTTAACGCTTCAGTATATTCCGGATGAAATTGGAATGAGCTGTTCCGATATATCTCCCGATCCCAGGGATTGAGCAGCAATTCATCAGTAATAATCCCGATATAATCCGGTATCTGAGCGCTTTTAGTATGCGCATAAAGCACCGTACTTCTTACTTCCTTTGCTCCAAGTGAAATCGCTTTCTGTTTAACCAGGATAATCGTTTCGCCTTCACTGCAAATCTCATCGACGATTAATACGCGTTTCCCTTTGACCGCAGCCGGCGGTTCGATCGACCACTGCGGTGTTGTATAGGTAACGATATCATTCACTCTTCGCGATATCCGGATAGGATAGAGTTCGAGTTGCAAGATATGGGCAATAAGCGTTCCCGGATATAATCCACCGCGGCTGACTGCCAGGATTATTTCCGGGTGAAACCGGGAGACGGATTCCGCTAAGGCTTTACAAATCCCATGGAACTCTTCCCAGGATATGGGTCGAATCCCTTTTCGGTTGGAATAATCATAAGAATCTTGTGCCATAACTGTAATCCATCTACGTCTGGATTTTCGAATTGTTTATGACATACTGTATAAACAGCGATTCTAACTCTTTTGCTTTTTGGAGGAGTTCCTGGCTTTCAAATCGATGCAATTCAAATAGTTTCGGCAGCTGCGGGTATAACTCCGGTAATTTCAGGATATCGACTATCTGTTCTTGAACCCATTTATCATAAGCTATCGGATACACTTTTCGGGAGATAAACAATGCTTGCAGGAATTCTCCGAACGCATTATAGAATCTCCGGAATGATTGAAAATACAATCCGCGCTCGATATATAACGGGATATGGTTCAGGTTGTTAAAAAAATACTTGGCAATCATATCCAACCGCTGGCGCCGTAATGGTTCGGAATAATAGGGTATCCATTGTGATTTCAGGCGGTCGAAAGTAGCATCTGCATTCCATAACACTACACTATAAATAAACAGGTTCCCGATAGCCAATTCGAATTCATCGGGACCTGAAGTCCAGCCATGGTATCCGGGTGCAAATTTCCCATCAGTAAACTCCAGGTCGACATGCGAATATTTCCCGGTCTTCATTAACTCCACAATCGCCGAATCGGTCTTTGAGAACGCGGTCCATTGCTGTTCAAGTTTCTTCCGTTGGGTATCAGAGGTTTTATCATCGATCAGAATTGCCATATCCAGACAGCTATCAATACTGGCTTTATTCCGGGCACAAGAGCAGGTGAGTAATACCGCTTTAACCTTATCCTGGTTGGAGAAGAATGAAACGATACGGTCAGCCGCTTGTTCATGCTGTGGTGTTGGATACTGCAATTCAGATTTATGCATATTTCAGTTAGAGAATTTAACAGTTATCTTTTAATGTCACTATCAGGATACACTGTTTTGCCCCGTTAAGAATAGACGATTTAACCGTGACGGTTACCGGTATTCCCAAAACTTGCTGGAAATTAGATTGCAGACTAAATGCTGAACATTGACATAAAGTAGACGATTTAACCAGCCCTAACCGGACCAAATCGCAGCCGCACTTAGCATAGGTTACTTTGATGGTATTAACATCGATACGGGTATAGGTACTTCCGGGGAAACGGTGGGCTAACTCTTTTAGCATTGAATCGAGGTCTCGATTATGCTCTTTAACTTCTTGGAATATTCGGGCGGTATATGATTGGGAACATGCGATACCGCACTCGTGCAATACCTTGTCGCGCGAACTGTCATCCAGTTCTTCAAGTCCTTTCATTAACCCGGAAAACCAATATGCTAAAAAATGATGGAAATCCTTATCGATTATATCCATAAAACAATATTATTGTTTGATTTTATCCAATCGTGCTTTAGCCGATGGTTCTGATTTAAAGAACTGGGTTAGATTGGTACAAGGATATTCTGGGCAGTAAGCACAGTTAATCACTTCCTTTTTCCGAGCGCAAGTTCGAATCGGGCAGGTGGAACAGGCTGCAAATAACCGGGTTCCTTCAGTCAAACATCCATCGCAATCGGTGATATCATCCAGAGTATAATTCAGATGATATTTCTCGTTACATTCCTTAACTATATCCAACCGCATGTTATTCTGTTTTTCTGTATCCGGTTCTCTGGTAGCCAGATAAATCGGGCAGGTATGGCAAACTAGTCCGCAATATGCGAGTATTTCTGACATTTAGTTTCCTCAGATGCTATTTATTCTTTTTCATATCCAATAGAATCAGTTCATCGAGCTTATTCCGCATGAGTTGATAGAGTTCAGGGTCAGCGCCACCCCAAGGTGCATCGGTCTTTTTTGGGATGGTCGAAATGATTGCTGCTGTCAATGCATCATAGGTATATCCATGGTTCTCCAAATACCATAACCGTTTATAATCACCGACTCCCTGCCGCAATCCTTCCATCCAAATCGACATAGTTCTTCCCGGATACATCCGGATACAAGCATTATCGTTCCAGGGATTAGCGTTCCCGCTATCTTTAAGCGAATAGAATGCCCAGCCATCGAGTTGGAATCGCCAGGCTAACCAGGGTAATTGTCTGCCTCCTCGAGAAGGTTTAGCATGGTTATATTCGATGGTATAATACCAGATCGGATGCCGGGTCTGTTTCAACGCTCGGATAAATTCCGGCTGTCTTAAATAATCAATATAAGGACACCAGCAGGTAACATAATCTTTAAGTGGATTAATGGTATTTTCGATAGTAGCGAAATTCTTATTGGTCCAGGAATAACCCGGATTCGCTGAAAACTGCGCTTCTTTCCAGAGCCGTTTGATGCGAATCATCCATGCCGCATATATCCAGGCATTAGCGTCGAAAGGTTCATCGAATATCTCGATTGCCCATTCTTCCGGTTTCAGGTTTAACTGGCGGATAGTGTCTCGAATCGGCTGCAGATTCTCGATTATTTCTGCATCGGATACCTTCAATGATTCGGGATTCCAGTTGCTCAGGTTGAAATTAAACTTGAAATACCTAAATCCGGTTTGTTTTAACATTTTCCAATTATCATAATAGCCACAGGCGTTGATTCCATAATCTCGTATGGTTCTTGCTAACTCGGTATCTTCTTTATAGGTTGTCCAGGTATATCCGATAATCGGGTTATCTTGCGGTAGTTCGATCGGATGAACGATAACTGATATCGGTAATTTCGCTATAGTTTTACCGGATTTCATGAGGGAGATGTATCCAGTAGCTTTTTCGGATTTGATATCTTTGGTATTAACTGTAATCCATACCGCCACCGGTTTCTTAGGGGATAAATGAACCACCGGGAAATCCCGGATAGTATCCCAATTCCGGATTATTCCGGTTAAATCTGGCATTCCGGTAGGGTTAGAAAATAATGCATCCGGATACCAGACTGGTTTCCCATCATGAGTTTTTCCTTGCACTTCACCGAGGATGCGCAGATTAAAGCTAGAATCAAGATACTTATCGCCAGTTAAGGTAATAGTTATATCCGATTTCTTATCAGCCGATATGATTGCTGCTCCGACTAGAAATTCGTTTCTAAATCCTTCAAGGATAACCGAATTTCCTAATGAAGGAATTTCGCTGATTGTATCCGCATCGGTTAAAAGCGACCAGGGGTATACCGGATAAATACTTATTTTATTCCCGGCAGCAGTTGAAGATACAATACTTAGAAATATCGTTACCAGGATCAAGATGAGATTTAAATATAAATGGCGGTTTTGCATAATTGGCTCTATCTTCAATTAACTCGGTCAATTGTATCTAAAAAAGGCATTATGGTCAATATCACCCGGGTTTATATATGAAATATCATCTCCTAACCGGTATATTCCGGTTTATAACCCGAATTGGTCCGACCAATTCGGGTTTAATTCCGGGTAATCGTATCTATTGAATGACTAAAAACCAATAATGATAAATAGACAGTTTTAGGTTTATTATGTAGGAGTGAAACTTTGGCTAGGGTAGTCTGTTTACCTCGAATATAAATCTAGCTTTTTCGACTTCATGGAACCTTATTTCGCAATAAAGTATATTTGACAAGAGCCTCAATTTCCAGCTATAATTAAAGACTACAATTATACCAGGTTTTTCTAAACCAGATACCCGAATTTAATCCACAAAATCCGAGTATTCTGGCATAAATCTGAGTAATTATCTTTCCTATGAAAGGGGTACACCACTATGGCAGTCAAAGTTGCAATAAATGGGTTTGGTCGAATCGGTCGCCAAGTGATTCGACGAGCAGTAGAAACTAAAGTTAAGGAGCTGGAATTCGTTGCCATCAACGATATTACCGATGCGAAAACCTTAGCGCATCTGTTAAAATATGATTCCAGCTATGGGATATTCGATGCTGAGGTTAAAGTTACCGAAACCGGAATCGCTATCGATGGTAAAGAGATAAAAATCCTCGCGATGAAAGACCCGAAACAACTTCCTTGGAAAGATTTGGGAGTAGATTTCGTGTTGGAATCGACCGGATTATTCACCGATGCAAAAGGTGACCCGGCGAAAGGGAAACCGGGCGCGTCAGTGCATATCGAATCAGGTGCCAAGAAAGTGGTTATTTCAGCGCCGGCGAAAAATGAAGATATCACCATCGTTCTTGGGGTAAATGATCAGAATTATGACCCGAAGAAACATAATATTATTTCCAACGCTTCTTGTACCACCAACTGTTTAGCACCGTTTGCGAAAGTACTCCACGATAATTTCATAATTAAAAAAGCGTTAATGACCACCATCCATGCGTATACCAATGACCAGAGAATATTAGACCTGCCACATAAAGATTTACGCCGCGCCCGGGCTGCCGCGTTATCCATGATTCCGACTACTACCGGTGCCGCGAAAGCGGTTGCACTCGTTATGCCGGAACTGAAAGGTAAATTCGATGGATTCTCGATGCGCGTTCCGACTCCGACCGTTTCAGTAGTCGATTTAGTTGCTGAAGTCGAAAAACCGACTACCGTTGAAGCGGTTAATGGCGCGTTTAAAGCTGCTGCTGCCGGACCGTTGAAAGGTATCCTCGATGTCAGTGAAGTACCATTAGTTTCGATCGATTTCAAAAAGAATCCGGCGTCATCGATCGTCGATACCGCGTTAACTATGGTTAATGGTGGGACCTTTGTAAAAGTGCTATCCTGGTATGATAATGAATGGGGTTATTCCTGTCGGGTAGTAGATTTACTCAAGATGATGGCACAGAAACAGTAGACCGTAGACAGTAGCTAGTAGCGAGGGAAAAATAGTAGGGGAGAAGCGATGCTTCGCCCGTATTTTGGGCGACTCACCGAGTCGCCCCTACTTTATTATAAAAAAGGATTAGGCTTAATTCTATGCGTAAACCAATAGTAGCTGGCAATTGGAAAATGAATAAAACCATCCGGGAAGCGCAAGAACTTGCTGCCGGATTGGCGAAAGAGATCGGGAGCTTAACTAATATCGATGTCGTTTTTTGCCCGACTTATACCGCGTTATTTGCGGTGCGGGAAGCAATTCAAGGAACCAATATCAAACTCGGCGCCCAGAACTTATTCTGGGAACCGGTAAGTGGCGAGTTTACCGGTGAAATTTCGCCGGCAATGCTGCTAGATGCCGGTTGTGAATATGCAATCATCGGCCATTCGGAACGACGAGGGTCGAAATATGAATCTACCGATCCGGCTTACCGATTGTTTAATGAAAAGAATGAAAGTGTTAATGCCAAAGTTAAAGCCGCCCATAAAGCCGGGTTGATTCCGATCATGTGCGTTGGCGAAACCCTTGCCGAACGGGAAAAGGGAATTACTGAAAAAGTCGTTGCCGATCATGTCTTGAATGGCTTAATCGGTTTGGTACCGGCAGAATTGAAAAAGACCGTTATTGCCTATGAACCGGTCTGGGCGATTGGTAAAGGGAAAACCCCGGCTACTCCGCAACAGGCAGCGGAAGTGCATCAGTTTATCCGGGCATTATTAAAAACCCAGTTTGGTCAAGAAGTAGCTGACGAAATCCGAATCCAGTATGGCGGTAGTTTAAATGATAAGAATGTCACCGATTTATTACCGATTGCCGATATCGATGGCGGATTGGTTGGCGGTGCGTCGCTGAAAGTAGATGCGTTCAGCTATCTGGTTAAAAAAGCAGCGGAAATTAAAAATTATTCTAAATAAACACAGATTAGTGCAAGATTAAAAGATGCGGGATTAGCGCAGAGAAATCGGTGTTAATCTTGTTTCTTCTCATCAGTGCGCATCTGCGAAAGTATAGGAGGAGATTACTTTGAAACTAGGTGTATTAACCGGTGGTGGGGATTGTCCGGGATTGAATCCGGCGATTCGAGGGGTAGTAATGCGCGCCATGGATTATGGCGATGAAGTTATCGGATTTAAAGAAGGCTGGGCGGGAATCCTTAAAGGAGATATGCTCCGGCTGAAATTGGAAGATGTAGAAGAGATTATCGGTAAAGGCGGCACCATTCTCGGGAGTTCTAGAACTAATCCATATAAAAAAGATAAAGATACCGGGAAAGATCGGGTTGCTGAAGTTATCGCGATGTTTAAAAAAAGCAAACTAGATGCGTTAATTGGAATCGGAGGCGACGATACGCTTGGAGTAGCCAGTAAACTATATACCCAGCATAAGTTACCGTGTGTCGGAGTACCGAAAACCATGGATAACGATTTATTTTGTACCGATTTTACGTTCGGATTCGATACTTCGGTAACCTTAGCCGTAGATGCGGTTGAACGGTTGCGGGATACTGCAAACTCGCATCGTCGGGCGATGGTACTCGAAGTTATGGGACGTCATGCAGGTTGGGTAGCGTTATATACCGCAATTGCCGGCGGTGCAGATTGGGTGTTATTACCGGAACAGAACGATAAAATCGAAAAAGAACTTGAATCTATGGCAAAACATCTGCAATCGGTAAAAAAGCGGGGGAAACGGTATGCGATTATTGTGGTTTCTGAAGGAGTCGAGTTGCCGAAAGGTACAAAAGATGAAGAAGAAGTCGATGAATTCGGGCATATGATACTAAAAGAACGCGGAATCGGCGATGCGATAGCCGAATATATCAATGCTAAAACCGGATGGGATACCCGGACTGCGGTTATCGGCCATATGCAACGGGGCGGGCCGCCGACCTTATTCGACCGGATGCTCGGAACCCGGGTTGGAGCGAAAGCAGTAGATTTGGTACATACGAAAAAGTTCGGACAGATGGCTGCGTTGGTGGGTAACGAAATCGTTGGAGTAGATTTGAGAAAAGCGGTCGGAAAACAGAAAGTGGTTACTGAAGATTGGATTAAATTCGCTAAAATATTCTTTAAGTAAACAGCGGATTCAGACGGATTTAAACGGATTCAAACGGAGTATAATATCAGTTTGCATCCGCGCTTTTAATCTGTTTGCATCCCAAAAAGGAGAGATATGGCTAACGTTCATTATAAAGAACTAGGGCTCGTTAATACGAAGAAAATGTTTCAAATGGCGATGAAGGGTGGTTATGCTATCCCGGCATATAATTTCAATAATATGGAGCAATTGCAGGCAATTGTTCGCGGTTGTATGGATAGCGAATCCCCGTTTATCCTCCAGGTATCCAGTGGTGCCCGGAAATATGCGGACCAGACCTTATTGAAATATTTAGCGCAGGGCGCAACGGCGATGATTAAAGCCTCCGGAAAACAGATTCCGATGGTATTACATCTCGATCATGGCGATACTTTCGAACTCTGCAAATCTTGCGTCGATAACGGATTCTCATCGGTTATGATCGATGGCTCGAAACATCCGTATGATAAGAATGTGGAATTAACCAAACAGGTAGTCGAATATGCGCATAAGTTCGATGTCTCGGTAGAAGGGGAACTCGGGGTGCTCGCGGGTATCGAAGATGAGGTCAGCGCTGAGAAATCCCATTATACCAATCCGGACGATGTCCAGGATTTTGTTAAGAAGACTGGAGTAGATAGTCTGGCAATCTCGATCGGTACATCTCATGGGGCATATAAATTTAAAGTAAAACCGGGTGAAACGTTACCGCCGTTACGATTCGATATTCTGGAAGAAATCGAGAAACGGATTCCCGGATTTGTTATTGTTCTCCATGGCGCATCCTCAGTTATACCGGAATATGTAGCCATGATAAATAAATATGGTGGCAAAATGGAAAATGCGGTTGGAGTACCGGAAGACCAGTTACGTCGGGCAGCGAAATCAGCAGTATGCAAAATCAATATCGATACCGATGGCCGGTTGGTTATGACTGCCGTGATTCGGAAGGTGTTTGTTGAACAACCGGGCGAATTCGATCCACGGAAGTATTTAGGTCCTGCACGAGATGAACTCCAGAAACTGATTATTCGCAAGAATAAAGAAGTACTCGGTAGCGCGGGAAAAGCTGCTGAATGCCTATAATTTGTTACGAGTAATATAATAGATTCATATAACCCGTTAAAGAAAATTCTTTAACGGGTTTTTTTATTCGTTTGGTTTATCCTTCCAAAATAATGTACAATATTCCATAACTAATCAATTAAATAAGTTAAATGGTTAAATGGCTAAATATTTAAAACGAAAGGACGGAAGAATCGAAAAACTAAAGAACCAAGTAGGTTAATGAGGTTATGTTCTTTCGTTTCTTCGTTTTTAAGTTCTTCCGTTAATTTATTCTTATGAAACGAATAGGGATTTTAACCAGTGGCGGCGATGCGCCGGGGATGAATGCCGCGATCCGGTCGATTGTTCGGACAGGGATATATCATCAGTTTGAGATAATTGGTATCATGCGCGGATATGAAGGATTGGTTAACGGCGAAATGAATTCCATGGATTTATCTTCAGTCAGCGGTATTCTGAATCGGGGAGGAACCATCCTAAAAAGCGCCCGGAGCCAAGCTTTTAGAACTAAAGAAGGACAGCAACAAGCGCTAGATCAGATTAAAAAGAATAAACTGGATGCAATCATCACTATCGGCGGTGATGGGACGTCTCATGGCGCGCATGAACTAGCACAACTTGGGATTCAGGTGATTAATGTACCTTCAACCATTGATAACGATTTAGCGGGAACCGATTACACGATCGGATTCTGGACCGCGGTAACCACTGCATTAGATGCCATCGATAAGATCCGGGATACTGCTACCGCGTATGATCGGTTGTTTGTGGTCGAAGTTATGGGAAGAGAACATGGATATATAGCATTACAAACCGGGTTAGCCGGTGGCGCTGAATTTATCTTGATTCCGGAAATACCGTATACCATCGATGCCCTTTGCAAAAAGCTTGATACCGGTAAACGACGCGGGAAAACCAGCAGTATTATCGTTGTTTCTGAAGGTGCAGGCAATGCAGCGGATTTAGCCAAACAGATTAAAGAGAAAGCCGGGTATGATACCCGATATTGCGTAATCGGCCACCTGCAGCGCGGTGGGATACCGGTAGCGTTCGACCGGATTCATGCCAGCCGGTTAGGGGCGAGAGCGGTAGAACTTATCGAGTCCGGTGAATCGGATAAAATGGTGGGAATAGAGGCTGACCGATTCTCGTTATATCCGATCCCCTATTCCTGGGAAACAGTTAAACCGATACAACTCGAATATTATCATTTAGGGCAAATCTTGGCAACCTAAAGGTAAAGCAAATTCGAATGTCGAATATCGAATATCGAAACGAGATTGCTTCGCTATCGCTCGCAATGACAAGGGGATGCCCTAGTGTCATTGCGAGGAACGAAGTGACGAAGCAATCTATCTATTTGTTTCGGATTTCGGTTTCTCCGCCTTTGGCGAGATCTCGCCTTTTGGCGGAGCATTTCGGATTTATTCATGTCATTTGATACGCAATAAATATAAAGTCTACGATATAATCTGTCTGGCTCTTCTTCTCGCGCTAGGTTTATATACCTTCAGTTATCTCTTCAACTCTCAGCCGTTTATTTATGACGATAATAGCTTCCATTATTATTCTCTCTATTACATGATAACGCAGTCGATCCCGGTCCATCATCGGCTGGTGGACTGGAGTCCCTATTGGTTTGCCGGGATACCGGAACTGCAATTCTATCCTCCCGGTTCGATATATCTCGGAACCATATTCTATTATTTAACCCTAACGCTATTGCCAATCGGGCAGATATATAACTTCATTCTGTTCTTTGCGTTATTATTCCCAGTAGTAACCAGCTATTATCTGATTCGGAAAAGTGGATTTAATCAGATCGCCGGGTTATTTACCGGATTATTTATTTTGATTCTATTAGAACTAGGTAATGCAAGTGGTGTGTTCTATAGCATTCTAGTAGGATTAACCAATTCCCGGATAGCGCTAGGGTTTTATCCGTTAATCCTTTGGTTCGGAATCAAGAGTCTGGTTCCGAAACCTAAAAAAAGGTATATTGCGGGATTAGCAGTCTCAATCGGTTTTGCGCTCTTATGCCATCCATATCATATCTTCCTACCAATGTTCGGATTATTAGCGCTAACTTATACTTTCAGGCGGTCCCGATTATGCTCGATAAGAGTAGCGATAAAACATCTTGGTCTGGCAATACTGCTAGGCTTCGGGTTAAGTTCATTCTGGTGGCTGCCATTATTTATTCGGCATAACTATGTCTCTTCATTGCAAATCTGGTCTGGAGACCAGAGCGTAACTCAGGTTCAGGCGCTTATCAATATGGTATCATCATTAGCCCATGGGAGAACCAATTTCTTTTTTTTATGTTTATATCTGATTAGTGCGTTTTCGATATTAAACCCGCAGATGGCGGTTAAACAGCGGTCTATCCTAGCCGGATTAGTGTTTACTCCGGTATTGATGTTAGGATTTCTGGTTTTTGTCCAAGGAGTTTTAATTCCTTATTTCCATTTCTATTTTCTGGATGTAGTGCGGTTGAAAGATGGATTCCATTTTGCGGTTATCTTAACCAGCGGTATCGGAGTCGGGTATCTCATATCAAATTTAGCATTGAGTGTAACCGAGTCCCGGTTGAAACATAATCTGTTTTATCGGCTGTTTCTACCGACCATGCTATCGCTGATTATCTGTTTTGTAGTCTGGTTTACCGCGATAAACCTTAGGCTATTTTATAATTTTACCCAAGGATATGCGCGACTCGGATTTCTACCGACGATGGTTACTGAATATCAACTAGACGAACTGTGGAAAGACTTAAAATCGAAGGAGGAAGGAGGAGGGAGGAAGGAAGAAAAAGATAATGCTTCCCTCATCCCAGCAAAGCGGTCTTCCTTCTTCTCTTATGATTTAGAAGATGGTCGGATACTGTTTACCGCGAGTTCGTTAAAGTATAAGAATATGCCGAGTCGGTTCCAAGCGCATATTATGAGTTTAGCTCCGATATATACCGACCGGCAGATTATCGGCGGGTTAAACACTCCGTTTTATACTGTTGCCAGTTACCTCTTTTTCGGTAAGAAAGCACCGATGGTTATTCGTCAGGAAGCGGATATGCTGGATAATCGGTCGATGCTGGGAATCCCTTGGGAACAGATGGATGAATCCCGGTTTCTGGATTTCTGCCGGAAACTGAATATCACTGATATTGTAGTAACGCAGCATGAAGATAAGGTACTGGATTTCTTCAGTCGGTGTTCTTCGTTTCAGTTAATGCAGGAGATAGATGAATTTAAACTCTATAGTATCCCGAGTTATACCCCAAGCTGGATTGAATATGATACCACCAAGGCGGATATATCGGTTACTTCATTTAGCGCCGATTCGATTACGCTTAACATAACCTCAGCCAATACCGTTACCCCGGTATTAGTCAAAGTCGCTTACTATCCTTGTTGGACGTTAAAAGTAGTTAATTCAACAATCCGCAATCCGAACTCCGAAATTGCATTATCCTCCGATAATATCGGATTAATGCAATTGATTCTCCCTCCGGGAAGTCAATATCAAGTTCACCTGGTATACCAGTTTGGTGGAGCAGAAAAACTCGGGTGGTTGATTACTCTATTCAGTATACTAGGCATTTTCTATTGGTCGTTACATAGCTTGTTGTTACACCGGGCTAAACATAGACAGATGCATCAATAAAAATGCGAAATCAATAATGCCCGTATTCAATTAGGCGTTTTCCTGGCTGACTTGGTTTAAGTCGCTCTTATGCAAAGAACTATTTTCACTTGGCTGAAATCTTTACTACCGGATAGTTGCGCGCTAGGTTTATTGGTAATACTCGGCTTGGTACCGTTTGCGATGCTGTTTACCAGTCAGCCGTTTATTTATGGCGATAATAGTTTCCATTATGCCGAATTCTATTACGCTTTAACGCAACCGATACTAGCCAATGGGCAGCTCATTCATTGGAATCCCGATTGGTTTGCCGGAATCCCGGAATTCCAGTTTTATCCGGTCGGATTTGTTATCTTTGGTATTTTACTCTATTCCTTATCATTCCATTTATTATCGATCGGATTCCTCTATAACCTCCTGTTATTAATAGCCTTGATTTTCCCTGCTATCGCCGGATATTTACTGATTCGCAAACTCGGATTTCATTATATCGCAGCTTTTTTTTCAGGATTATTCCTATTAATCTTACCTAATTTCGGAATCGCTGGCGGGTTCTATTATGGGGTCTTTATCGGTTTATTCAGTTCGCGCATTGCATTCGGTTTAGGTTTAATTTCACTCTGGTTTGGTATCAACCTCTTTGCACATCCTGAACGATACCGATATGCGGTCGGAATAGCAATTTCGCTCGCATTAACCATCCTATTTCATCCGGACCTGCTGGCAATACCGATTGCATTTCTTGCAGCGTTATTGATCGGATTATATACCCGGAATAAACAAGCGGTCAAACCTTTCTTAAAATCGATTACCATTCCGATTATTATCGGAGTCGGATTAACCGGATTCTGGCTGATTCCGATGTTGGCTAATCATGGGTATACTGCTTCGATGCAGATTTGGAGTAATAAAATCAGGTTTACTCCGGATTTGACTGGACTCGGTAATCTAATCCAATCATTATGGCATCGCAATACCGATAAATTCATAATCGGCTTCTTTTGCTGTTCTATCCTCTATGCCTTGAACCCGAAAAACAGCCGGAATAACGAGGGTTTTCTAGCAGCATTAATGATCACTCCGGGCATAATCCTCATCGGTATTATAATTATCAAATATCTGGTGATGGGATTATTCCAGATAACGGCTATCGACCCGGCGAGATTGATTGATGGAATAACGGTATACCTTATTCTGGGTGCCGGGATTGGATTCTATCAATTAATCGAGTTAACGTATCGCTATCTTGTGCAATGGAAACAGAATCTCAAATCGAAGCTTATCGGTAGTATAACTTTATTCTTATTATTTATTATGTTTTATTATGCCAGTTTTAGAATCATTTATGTGTATTTCGATTTTCCAAAAATGTTTTATCGTAATCCATTTTTACCGTATATACTCAAAAACTATCAATTAGACGAACTATGGAAAAAGCTGGCGGAAGATAAAATCCCGATTAATCCCTCGGAACAAAGTAGGAAGTTTATTCCGAGCAATTCGGAGTCAAAAGTCGGCAATCGGAATAATTTTGAATCCCTAATCCGCAATCATCAATTGGCAATAGAAGAGGGCCGGATCCTCATCACCGCGATCGGTTTATCGGTAAAAGGTATGCCGATATATTTCAAATCGCAAGCGTTATGTTTAACTCCGATATATACCGGTTTATCCCGAGCGAAGTCGAGAGGTAGGCAGATTATCGGGGGAACAAATGCGCCGTTTTATCCGATTGCGAGTTATCTCTATTTTGGCAAGAAACCGCCGTTGGTTATCCAAACTGAAGCGGATAAATTCGATAACCGGTCGCTGCTCGGTATCCCTTGGGAACAGATGGAAGAGTCCCGGTTACTCGATTTTTGCCGGAGACTGAATATAACCGATATCGTAGTAAATCAGAATGAAGATAAGGTGCTGGAGTTCTTTAGTCGCAGTACTTCATTTAGATTAGCTCAGGAGATAGACGAATTTAAAATCTATTCTATTCCGAATTATACTCCTAGCTGGATTGAGTATGATTCGACCAAAGCAGATATTTCAGTCACTTCATTTACTGCCGATTCGATTAGTCTTAGTGTGACATCAGTGGTTACTGCTACTCCGATATTAGTCAAGGTCGCTTACTATCCATGCTGGAAAGCGGTATTAGTTAATTCCGCTTCCCGCTTTCGCGGGAATGATGTCATCCCTGCGAAGGCAGGGATCCAATCCGCAATTGCAGTATCCTCCGATGAAATAGGTTTGATGCACCTGGTTCTCCCGCCGGGGGAAAATTATCAGGTGCAACTCCAGTATCAGCGAACCGGGGCTGAAACCATCGGGTATCTTATCTCGATTTTCAGCTTTCTTGTTCTTCTGTCTTATTCCCTAGTATCTCACCGCAAAAAGTCATTACCTAAATAATTGCCGATCCCGGAGCAGCACCGAACGAGATCGATCTCGTTCGGTCTAACTCCATGATTTGCTAACGAAATAAAGGCATCTTTCCCGGTAACAAAAAATCAAGATATACCGATAATCTAGTTCCGAGAGAAATCAGATTATCTAATAGATAATCTGATTTTAAATTGATAAATCAAGAGTTGACGATGGTGTCTATTGTATCTAGGCCTTTGGAAAAGCAAGTTTGCTATTAGAAAACTTGCTTTTAGTAGGGGTTAAACATCTTCAACCTATGATTTGATTAATATATAACCATAATAATATCAAGACCATACATAAATAATGCAAATTTCACCTAATATTTAAGCGTTTAGATGTGTCTATTACTATATAGATATAAATTCCTAAATCCCAACTTCAAATATCAAATTAAGAGGTAGAAATAATATGACCAATCAATCGAGTTGTTTCGTTCCTACGTTCTTCCGTTCTTTTGTTATTATTATATTTCTTAGTTTTCTTGTTAGCTTTTCTTTCTCCGGCCAACTCATTTATTCAACCTTTTTGGGCGGTGGAGAAGGATTTAGTATTGCTCTTGACAATTCAGGAAATGCTTATACTACTGGATATACAAATTCTTCTTTTTTTCCAACTACACCTGGAGCATTTGATACTTTATCTAACGGTTCTTCAGATGTTTTTGTAACTAAACTTAATTCTACTGGAACTGCTTTAATCTATTCCACTTACTTAGGTGGCGAAGGTGAAGATGAAGGATATGCTATTACTGTGGATGGTTCAGGATGCGCTTATGTTACTGGATATACAGAGTCAAATCATTTTCCAACAACACCTGGCGCATTTGATACATCATATAATGGGAATGGGGATATTTTTATTACAAAACTCAAAACAAATGGGACTGCTTTAGTTTATTCGACTTATTTTGGTGGTGCAAAGCCTGACAATGGTTATGGTATTGCTGTCGATAACTCTGGGAATATTTATATTACCGGAGAGACTGAATCTCACGATTTTCCAACCACACCCAGTGCCTTCGATACATCATTTAATGGGGTATATAGAGATGCATATGTAAGTAAACTGAATGCGAATGGAACCGGATTAGTTTATTCAACCTATCTTGGTGGAACTGACGATGATGGATGCAATACTATTGTATTAGATAGTTCAGGGAATGCATTTGTTGTCGGATATACCTTGTCGACAGATTATCCGACTACACCCGGAGTATTCCGACCTTCAAATCATGTCGCTCATGATGCATTTGTAACTAAATTAAATGCGGATGGAACAGTATTAATCTATTCTACTTATTTGACTGGTTATCATGGTACTTATGGTTCTGACATTGTCATAGATGATTCGGGAAATTCCTATATTACCGGCGATACTCAGAATCCTTATTTTCCTACTACGCCAGGCGCTTTCGATGTTTCTTTAAATGGATTGATAGATGCTTTTGTTACCAAACTAAATGCGAATGGAACAGCATTACTATATTCAACTTACTTAGGTGGTACAGGTGATGATGAAGGTAATAGTATTGCAATTGATGATTCAGGAAATGTTTATATTACTGGATATACCATGTCTACTGATTTTCCGACGACACCAGATGCATACGATACTTCATATTGTTGGTCGTCAGATGTTTTTGTATGTAAGCTTAATGCTATGGGTACAGCACTGCTTTATTCATCATATTTGGGTGGGATTAATTCTGAAGAAAATACTGGAGTTAAAATTGATTATTTTGGTAATGCCTATATTACCGGCAATACTTATTATTATCCTAGTTCACCTAACTTTCCCACTACACCATTTGCATTCAATACTTCTCTTGTTGCAGGATCTAATGTTTTTGTAACTAAAATGTCGCTGAATCCTTACTTTAATATCAATAGTGAATTTACTGATAGCAATGATACCAATTTCTGGTATTTTGAGAAGTATGGGGATGGGACTGGGGCAGGCACGCTATTACTAGATACCACTTACGGCTTTGTGGCGATATATCAGAATCCTGAAGAAAAAGGGAAACTTACTCAGATATTTTCGGTGCCTTCTACCGGTTGGTATACTGCGAAAGCTAAAGTATGGACTACTATAGCTGATCCATCTAAACAGCAGAAAGTATATTTATATCTCCAAGAATTAGATGAGCATAATCAGGTGGTTGCCTCCGGAACTCAGGTTATCCAACCCGGGAGTGGGTACTTCAGTAGTGCCTGGAATCCGAAAGAGCTAGCCATATCGTTCTATGCCCAAGGAACCAAACTAGCGGTGCAATTAGTTGCAATCAATCCGGCTAATAGTGGGGAAATCGGGAGTTTATGCATTGATTATATTCGGGTGACCGATGGAGTTGAAATACCATCAAATGCAATCACCTTGATCAATCCGAGTTTTGATGATGAGACTAATGGTTGGCTCTTAGAACCCTATGGCGATGCGCCATATGCTGGGATATGGACTACTGCTTGGTCGGTATTAGCGTTAACCCAAGATGGAGGAAATAAAGGGAAGGCAAGCCAATTATTCAGTTTACCAACTACTGACCAGAATGTCTATGCTTCCGCTTGGGTATATGGCGATGCCACCTCGATATCTGAAACACAAAAAGTATATTTATATCTCTATGATTATGCTTCAGGATACCAAAAAGTTATTGATAGTGGAGATATGATTCTGCAGCCCGGGAAATGGACTCCCGGCCAATGGCATCAACTCCAATTCGTTTTCCCGGCATCAATCCAAACCAATACCGTTCAGTTAGTCGGCATTAATCCTACCAGTAACTCCTGGGCTAGCCTCTATTTCGATGAGGTAGAAGTGAAACAATAATTTACTGCCAATAGCTCGAATATTAGTGAATTAAACGAATATACCACAGAGATTCAGGATTGCAGAGAAAACCTTTGAGTTACTTTGATCATAGGTGATTCTGTGGTATAGTCTTTAATTTATGTCTTAGACTATTCTAATAGGGTAAGTATATGCGCTGTCGTATTTCTATGCTTTGGTGTTTCGGTTTTTCCGTTCTTATATTTTTCAGCTCTTTAGTTACTTTTTCTTCGGCTGGTACGTTGATCTATTCGACCTATCTCGGTGGTGGGGATAATGACGAAAGTCATGGTATCGCACTCGATAATTCAGAGAACGCCTATATTACCGGAGAGACGGATTCAATCGATTTTCCAACTATCCCCAATGCATTTGATATTTCAGCAAATGGGTCTCGAGATGTTTTTGTAACCAAACTCAATACCACCGGAACTGCGCTTGTCTATTCGACCTATATCGGCGGCGGAAATTATGATATCGGTCATGCTATTACCGTAGATAATTCAGGAAATGCTTATATAATCGGATATACTGATTCCTCTGATTTTCCGACTACACCTGGCGCTTATAGTGGGACATATAATGGGGATACCGATGGTTTTATAATAAAAATCAATGCGACTGGAACCGCATTGGTCTATTCGACCTACATAGGCGGTGGAAGTGTTGACATTCCTTATGGTATCACTATCGATAACCTGGGGAACACTTATATAACCGGATTTACTAATTCTGCTGATTATCCGATTACGCCCAGTGCTTATAGTACAACATATCATGGATATCGGGATGTTTTTGTAACAAAACTTAATACTCAAGGAACGGCATTACTCTATTCGACCTACTTGGGAGGTGGAGATCCTGAAATGGCTTATGGTATCGTTATCGACAGTTCGGACAATGCCTATATTACCGGACTAACATTGTCCTCCGATTTTCCGACTAGCTCCGGTGCGTTTGATACTACATTCAATGGGCTGGAAGATGTTTTTGTGACTAAACTTGATGCTACCGGAACCGCATTACTCTATTCGACTTACTTAGGTGGTAAGCGCCATGACGGAGGGATTGGTATTGCTATCGATAGTTCGGAGAATGTCTATATTACCGGAAGAACTCGTTCCACTGATTTTCCGACTACCCCTGGTGCCTTCGATACTTTATATAATGGATTATATGATGCTTTTATAAGCAAACTTAATGCAGCCGGAACCGCATTAATATACTCATCCTATGTAGGTGGTGGAAATAATGATTTTGGTAATGGTATAACCATCGATAGCATCGGGAACGCCTATGTTACCGGAAGAACTAATTCCACCGATTTTCCAACTACTGCTGATGCCTATGATAAAACTTTTAATGGGGATACGGATGTTTTTGTGAGTAAACTTAATGCGACCGGAACCGTGTTGAATTATTCGACTTACTTGGGCGGTGGTAGTTATGATGAAGGTAATGCTATTGCCATAAATGGATCTGGGGTAGTCTATCTATCGGGATATACTCATTCTACTGATTTTCCGTCTACAGCCGGTGCATTCAGTCCCTTACTTAATGGCGGAGAGGATGCATTTGTGATTAAAATGTCATTGGGTGATATCAATCCTTACCTAAATAGTTATGGAGAATTTACGATAGGTAGTGATACCTTGTATTGGTATTTTGAGAAGTATGGAGATGGGATAAGTGCCGGAACCTTATCGTGGGTAAGTTCATATCAATGTGTTAATCTATCTCAAACTCCGGGGCAGAAAGGGAAGTTAACCCAGGTGTTTTCGGTTCCAAGTACTGGTTGGTATACGGCGGTAGCAAGGGTATTAACGGATATAACAAATATGAGTAAACAACAAAAGGTATATATATACTTACAGGAATTGGATAGTAGCGATGCTATTGTAGCTGCTGGAAATCAAGTGGTTCAATCGGGATCAGGTGGTCTCAGTGGCAGGTGGAAGCAGCTGCAGATTTCATTCTATGCGCAGAAAACAGTTTTAGGGGTTCAGGTGGTAGCAATCAATCCGACGAATAGCAATGCTACCGGGAGTTTATATCTTGACGATATCTGGGTTTATGCTGCCACACCGCAAGGAACGACTCCGATTCTCTTGACCAATCCTAGTTTTGATACTGGAACCGTTGGCTGGATGTATGCGATTTATGCTGATGGAACTGGACCGGGAATATGGTCTGAATGGAGCGGTTTTTTAATTGGGTCGCAAGCCGGCGGTGAGAAAGGGAGAGTTAGTCAAATATATAGTTCTTCTACCAGCAACTCTCTCGGTTCTGTTTGGATATATAGCGGAGCAACTGCAGCAAATAATACCCAGAAAATATATTTATATATTTATAGCTATGATAGTGAATATACCACTATTATCGGAAGCGGAAATGCAATACTTCAACCCGGGAAATGGATTCCCGGAGAGTGGCGGCAACTCCAGTTTGAGTATACTCCATTCACGGTATATAATGCGGTACAATTGGTATCAATCAATCCGATCGGTAATCCCTATCAAGCAATCTATTTTGATGAGGTAGTAATAAAACAGTAGTATGTATACAGGGGAACCCTGAGTTTGTTCCTTACTACTTTCTACTGAACTACTGTCTACTGCTTTTTTCCCAGATAGCATGGGTATAAGCAGTAGCACTGATATCTTGGGTAAGATATCCATGTTTTCTGAGTAAATCTATATTATGATTAAACTCAGCTGGGTCGAGGTATCCGAGTTTAGGTGAGTTTGATCCTGTAGGTTTGATAAGTTTAATTATCTCCCGTAATCTAACCAATTCTTGGTCATGTTGCATAATATTCTGTTTATCATAACTTAAGATGATTTCGACCGTTTCTCCCGGATTATCAATTGCGTATTGCCATCCTTTTAATGTCGCATGCAGGAATCGCTGACATAATTCCGGTTGCTCTTGAACCGTTTTGTCAGTAGTAAAAATCCCATCTTCTAGCAATCCCCAATTTGAGGTAGAAGCGTCGAAAACAACCAGGTCAGTAGTATTAACTCCTTTTTCCAATAGGGTTAGGTACCCGTCATATCCCATAGTCGGGATCGCATCTACCTGATTATCGATAAACGGTTTAATGGTTTTCTTCTGGGGTATCAACTGAACAATTTTCGCATCTAATCCTGCGGCTTGAGTCAGAAATGTCATGGTTCCAATATCTCTTGGTTCCGGCCATATCCCTAACCGTTTATGCATAAAATCTGTCGGTAGATTAATCCCTTTGCTTTTTTTAGCGATTATCTTTAGTCCGCTTTTCTGGAATATCTGGGCGATATTAACTACCGGTTTCCCTTTATCCCGGTAAATCAGTAGTTCCGGTAACCAGGTGACACCAAACGTTTCAGTTCCATTAAGAACACTCTCTTCCGGCCGATCTTCCCAATCGCTAGTCTGGAGCCGGACTTCTAACCCTTCATCAGCATAATATCCTTTTGTTACCGCAACATAATATCCAGCATATTCAACTCCAAGCCCGCCGTTTAATCGAAGGCTGACTTTTTCAGAATTACCTGACGATGGTTTCTTAGAACCACCACAACCAAATGAAAAAGCTAAGCAGAAAGATATAAATACTAGGTATTTAACGAGTTTGGATTTTAAAGATTGATTTGACATTTTGATTTGGAAATTTGGATTAAATTACTTAATCTTTATTTATTCGGAGTCGAATTCCCATCGTTCCATCTTTATGGTCAAACTCGGCTCCAAGCAAATCTTTCCCCCGTTGGATATATACCGTATTAGGGTATTTATTCCAGTCACTAAACTGGTAATCGATGTTCGTTTCATTCACCGGTCTTTTAGGTGTTAATCTCAATTCGGCAATACAACCTGATATATATGAATCCGGGGATAGGGCAGATAACTCGAAATATATCGTTCCGGTAGTGATATTAATCGAGGTGGTTGCTGCATTCCAGCCAGTCGTGAATCGAGAATTAATATCAAAACTAGAACTTGTATAGGAGAAGATTTCCGGGTCAACCTTAATCTGCATTGCAATCTGGTCAGCGACCGCACCTTTTGGATTATCGACCATCAATCGGACTATAACCGGGGTGCCGACTCGCACCTGTTCCGGTTTGGGAATAGTAGTGATATAGTAGGTGACTGGCTGTCGGACGGAAGTTATAATAGTCGTTTGCATAGCTGCAGTAGTATCAATTACCGGTTGCGGACCGGGATAGGAGATAAATTCCCGGGATAATTCGAATTCGCGGGTGGCAGTACCAACTTCTAAAACTTTCGGGGGAAGTATTGTTAATCGAACCGGAGTCCCGGTTTCTCCACGAAGCGTATTAACGATTTGTTCTAGTGTTTTCCCGGCAACGGATTCGCCATCAATAGCGGTAATCGTCGATCCGGGGCTAAGATTCGCTCGGGCAGCAGGTGTGTTCGGAAGAATACCAATAATGAGAATTCGGTCTCCATCCTGTGAAATCTGGATTCCTAAACCACCAAATCCGCTCGAATTGCTAGGATCAGCGGCAAAACATCGATGGATGCTAATAAGTAGGAAACTGATATATAATATATATTTAAATAAGATAAGCCAATATTTCATAATAATGTCGATTAGTTTATTGTATCATTCAGTCGTTGAATAGTAAAGAGTGGGAAAAGTCAAATTGCATTATCTCTTTGACTAATTGCGCAATAAATGGTATAAAATATAGCAAAATATTAGATGACGATATTATGATAATTCCGGGGGGAAATACTTTTGGATAAAAACTTACAACAACTCATTCAACTCCAGAAACTTGATTCGCAAATCCAAGCTAAGCATACCCGGCTAAATGAATTACCATTAGAACTCAATCGACATCGAGATACATTAAATGCGATTATTGCCAAGCATGATGCTGCTCATCATGAATTTGAACGATTAACTAAAGAACGGCATGCATGCGAACTTGACCTGAAACAGGATGAAGAAAATGTTAAAACGTTCAGCAGTCAGTTATATTCGGTAAAAACCAATGAACAATATAATGCATTAAAACATGAAATCGCACAAATAAAAGAGAAAATATCCAAAACCGAAGATGCAATACTGGAGCTCATGGATAAACTTGATACCACAAAAAAGACTTGGGATGAGCAAAAGAAGAAAGTTGAAGAAGGAAAGCGAGTATTTGCTGAAGAAGAGAAAAAGATTCTTGATGAAGAAACATCGGTTAAAAGTACAGTCGCCGAACTGGAGTTAAGCCGTAAAGAGATTACCCAAACAATCGATACCCCAATTCTAGCTTCATATCAAAAAATCAGTCAGCGATGGAAAGGGCAAGCGCTTGCTTCTATAAAAGGAGAAATCTGCCAGGGATGTTCGATGAAACTCCCGCCACAGGTTATTGCGGAGGTAAACAAAAACGATAAAATCGTTCGATGTGAAAATTGCGCTCGGATTCTTTTCGCAGAGGAAATAGGGCAATAAAAATATTCAAATTAAGTTATTAAAAGTCGGTATCATCAAACTATGCCAACGCCAGTTGAACCTACAAAAGTACCATTGCGATTAGGGGATTTATTGATTCGGTATAACCTGATTAAGCAAGAGCAGTTGAATGCTGCCCTCCTAGAACAGAAAACCACTAAAAAGCGGTTGGGTGCTATTCTTATCGATAAAGGGATTGTTACGGAAGATGCGATTAATTATGTGCTCAGTGAACAATTGAATATTACTTATATTCAGCTTACACCAGATATGGTAGATCCGGCCGTGGTTCCGTTAATTCCGTTAGATATCTTGGAAAAATACCAGGCCGTACCATTACTCCAAGTTGAAAATGAACTTACCATTGCCATGATCGATCCTACTGATCAGGAAGCGATCAACGAATTCATCAATATTACCGGATGCAGAATTCTACCGGCAATCGCATTAAGTAGCGCGATTAAACGAGTGATTGAAGAAGTTTTTTGTAAACGGAAAGTTCGACATCAAATAGGTATAACCGAATCGTTTGATTTCGAACAATTGAAAGTATACCAATCTGCTTTAGAGTTAACAGACCAGATTATTAAAATGACTAATACTTTTCCGGTAGAACTACAGTCGTCGTTAGGTCAACCATTGCGAGATACCTCGGTTTCGTTATTAACCAACATTGCGCAAGGTGATATCGAACAAGCAAAATATAGTTTAAAGAAATGTATTCCTTTATTAATGTTATCATCGAAAAATACGCTGATTGAAGAGAACGTACATAACGGATTACGTAAAAAGTGTTTAGAAATATGTTCCCAGCTTGAGCATGGTTAGGATTTATCGAGTCCGATTAAGGCTCGAAATTATGATAATGCTGGAGTTAATATAACGAATTATAATTAATCATCTTATGGATATAGCTTCGTATTTAACGAAATTAAAAGAAGAATCCGGGTCCGACTTGCATTTATCAGCCGGGGTTCCTCCAATGATGCGAATTCATGGGAAATTGCTGCCGATTGAAGAGAAACTGTTAACCAAAGAGGATTTGCATATCCTATTATACGATATCCTGACTGATGATCAGAAAGCGAAGTTTGAAGCCAATCAGGAAATGGATTTCTCGATTGAATTGGAAAACATCGCTCGATTCCGGGTTAATACCTTCTATCAGCGGCGCGGTGAAGGAGTAGTATTCCGAATCATTCCGACTACAATCAAAACGATTGAAGAACTAGGATTACCGGCTACTTTACTCCAATTTGCCCATCTCCATCGAGGATTGGTGTTGGTAACCGGCCCTACCGGTTCCGGTAAATCAACTACGCTAGCCGCATTGATCGATGTGGTGAATTCCGAGCGGGAAGACCATATTATTACCATCGAAGACCCGATAGAATTTGTACATCATAATAAAAAGTGTATGGTGAATCAGCGGGAAGTCGGGTCGCATACACAATCTTTTGCCAATGCATTGAGGGCGGCATTACGTGAAGATCCGGATGTCATCCTTATCGGAGAAATGCGGGATTTGGAAACTACTGCTATGGCGATATCTGCTGCCGAGACGGGACATTTGGTATTTGCCACGTTACATACCAATTCTGCACCGCAAACGGTCGACCGAATTATCGATATCTTTCCCCCGCATCAACAATCGCAGATTCGAGCGCAATTGAGCGAATCGTTAGCCGGAGTGGTATGTCAGACGCTGATACGGACCATCGATGGAACTGGACGAGTATGTTCACTGGAAGTTATGATTGGTACTCCGGCAGTACGCGCATTGGTACGGGAAGGGAAAACGCATCAATTACCGTCAATCATCCAAACCAGCGCAAAGATGGGAATGCAGAGTCTGGATCAGAATCTAAAAACCCTGTTAATGATGGGTAAAATTCGCGGGGTCGATGCGTATGAACGTGCAATTAATAAAGAAGCATTCGCGCAATATTCACCAGTAAAATAAAATATTAAGTACTAGTTGATATATGCAAAATAAAGTTGAAGAATTACTCCGCATAACCGCAGAAAGAAATGCATCTGATTTATATCTGGTGGTTGGTAGTCCGCCAATAATCAAGATTCAAGGTACCAGTAGTCCATTGGAGTTACCGGAGTTAACGGCACAGGATACTCAAGATATTGCTCTGTCAATAATGACTGCTGACCAGAAACAGCAGTTTATTACCGATCCGGAAATAAATCTGGCGTATGCCTTACCGGGAATTGCCCGATTCCGGGGCAATATTTATAAACAGCGGGGAACAGTAGCTTTGGTCTTTCGTCAAGTGCGAACCGATATCCCGACTATAGAAGAATTAGGGCTGCCATTGATTCTCAAACAATTGGCGTTAGAACCTCGCGGATTGATTCTGGTTACCGGTGCTGCCGGGTCTGGAAAATCGACTTCGTTAGCAGCGATGATTGGATATCGGAATCAGGAAAAAACCGGGCATATCATTACGCTGGAAGACCCGATTGAGTTTCTGCATACTAATAAGAAAAGTCTGGTTTCGCAACGGGAAGTCGGCTCTGATACCGTTTCATTTGAAAAAGCATTACAATCGGTTTTGCGGCAGAGTCCGGATGTTATTCTAATTGGGGAAATGCGGAATACCGAGACGGTAGCAGCGGCAATCAATTTCGCAGAAACCGGCCATTTAGTTTTAAGTACCTTACATTCAACCAATGCCAATCAGACCATGGAACGAGTACTCCAATTTTTCCAGCCGCATGAGCATGGCCGGATATATACCCAGTTGTCGTATAATCTGAAGGCGATATTATCGCAACGGCTGGTGCCGAAATCCGATGGTAGTGGTCGGGTAGCAGCATTAGAAATCATGTTGAATAGTCCCCGGATTGCCGATCTTCTGCGGCGGCAGGCGGGGATGGCGGAGGCCGTTCTGCGGGGTCTGGGCATGCCGGAGGACGGGATCCGGGTGATCGCGTCCCCGTCCGTGGACGACCGCGGCAAGGTCATTCCCGGCCCGGCCGACCCCCACATGCGTGCCGTTGATCCGCCGCTGTTGCCCATGACGCTGCCTCCGGCCGCGGATAAGAGGGTGATCATCCGTCTGTCCGTCCGGCATCTTCGGGAGATGTCC
>JBHGBB010000120.1:0-12402 GCA_041946755.1 bacterium
CATGGAATATAAAGGAAAAACTTTATATTTCTGCACTAAAGCTGAAAGGGATAAATTCATAATGAATCCGGATGGGTATCTTTCCGGGAAAGTTAAACCGAACTAAATCGGTTTTTAGCAGCGAGAAAACTTAGTTCAATTTCTATCAAGAGTCATTTTGTCTTAATTCCTAGTTATTTCCGAAGTTAGATTTCGACAGATTGTCCTGGTTTTATAATCCCTACTAGTATCCTCGAATATTAAAAAAACCTTTTCTGTCAATTCATTCATTGATTTATCAGGAGTTATACCGATTATTCAGGATAATTTAATTTTATATATTTTATTGAACCGAATTGGCGGTTCAAGCGTCTAATTAATCAAAGCGAAATGGACATTTTGACCATTTGCAGGTTACGATAGTGACAAAAAAGTTTGGATTTTCGAATTTATGAATGATTGCCAAGATCAGATTAAGCCGATTAACTCTAGATATATCATAATGTTATAAAATAGTTAATTTAAATGCAAAGATTGGCATAATCTGTGCAATCCAATTTGGTGTTATTAAGAAAATAATTTATCAATTCTTCTGAAAGAAGGTGTTATATATGCCGAAATCAAAAACCTTAACCGCTAGTTCTCCTGCAGCGAATCGGAAAACCAGACCGATGCGGAGAAATAAAGTTAAAAAACAACCTGATTTTATCCCATATTCTGATCTAGCTGAAGAACATGAAAATGACGAAAATTCCACTTACTATCAGGATGATGACGCATATCGTCGGCTATCTTCGATTCGACCTCAACAGGATTGGGATGAAGAAGATGGGTTGAATGTCTGGTGGAATTGGGGTAATTAAGAGTTAGCAAGCAGAAATCTTGGTTAAAAGATTCTGCCTGTTTTCTCAACCCGGGGTTGTTTATTGCTTTTTCTTAAGACCGGAATAAAAAAATTCCGGTCTTTTTTTTTATTTTATTTCAACCGGCCATTCATTAATCTTTAAAATTGATCTAAATTTGAAACCGAATAGTACTATTTTGTACTTGCCAAACCCTCTTTTTAAATTGCATTACCCGATTCTCTATTTTTTCATACATTATCATAGTCCCCTAGTACTGGATAAATAATTCATTTATACCGGAGGAGACCTAGTGTGCCTTGAAGGCACACTAGGTCTCTTCCCATATTGAAAGGGTAAATAATCGGAATAATATAATTATTTAGTGATAGAGGGAATTGGTTCGATTCAAGGGTATGAAGTATGATAGCGCATGGCGCGAAGTTATATAAACACAATAAATAAGCTTGGATTAGGTATTGAATTGATAGTGGATAGAGTCTGGACAAGGTTCTAGTGGGAGAAAATTGGGAACTCTAATCATCCCCAAATCAGTATAATCTTTTACCAAATGGTAAAAGATTATGCCCCGAGTACAATTTTGAACCGGAATAATTCTTTGCCAAATGGCAAAGAATTATTCCGCTTTAGGCGGACAATTTAAATAGGGGACTTTTCTTATTTTCCCATTAAGTATATTCTGGAAAAAGAATAGTAAGTGTCTCTCATTCCTTAACTATTATAGTCAGCTATTAATCGGTTTTTACCTTGATTATTTATTCCTTAAACCAATCAACCAATTTAATAGTTCTACTAATCTTTTTTCAATTTATTATTAATAATAAGCGTACCAATTTCGGCGCCATTTAGCCCTCAAGATAGCCGATTTATTATGGTATAATATTCTAATGTGTCCATCCTAAAAAAAGGTCAAATTATGAGATATTACACAGAAAAAACTAAACGAATTCCTATAACTGAAGAAGTAGATGTTTTAGTTATTGGTGGTGGTACAGCAGGCGCGATTGCGGCGATTGCTGCCGGCAGAATGAAAGTGAAAACTTTAATTATCGAACAATTCGGATTCCTCGGCGGCTCTCAAACCGGAGCATTAGTAACCCCGATGATGCATAATCAGGTTAATGGCATCCAGTTAAATCCCGGTATCGGAATGGAAATCATGGAACGATTGAATCAAACCGGAGATACCGGCGGGGATAATCTCGGCTGGTTTAATGCCGAAATACTGAAATATGTTCTCGATGAGGCGGTGGCTGAAGCTGGCGTCCGAGTCCGATTTCATACCGTGGCCGCAGATGCAATTGTTGAAAAAGGGAAAATTAAAGGAGTGATAGTCGAAAGTAAATCCGGTCGGCAGGCGATTTTAGCGAAACAAGTTATCGATTGCACCGGAGATGCAGATATCGCGGTTCGTGCCGGGGTACCTTATTCTTCCGGTCGGGATGAAGATGGCATGAATCAGGCAATGTCGCTCCGATTCCATTTAGGTAATATCGATTTACCGAAATTCTGCAAGTTTATGAATCAGATTGCACCGGATCGGAAATTTGAGCATTATCCGAATCATCTGCATACCGCTTCCGTCTGGGGAACTGATTGGGCGCTGGTAAAATATTTCGAAAAAGGGGTAAAATCCGGGATATTAAAACGGAGCGATGGTGATTATTTCCAGTTATTCTCGGTACCGGGGAGGCCGAATGAATTATCATTCAACTGCCCGCGAATTAGCGATCGGGTGAAAGGATATGACGTTACCGATTTAACCTATGCGCAACTGGAAGGGCGTAAAAAAATCCGGCGGTTGGTAGCCTTCATGCGGAAATATTTTCCGGGATTTGAGCAGGCTTATATCGTATTCACTGCCCCGATGGTTGGTATCCGAGAAAGCCGGAGGATTAAAGGGGAACATATTCTTAGTATCGATGATATCTTAAGTGCCCGGAAATTTCCGGATTCGGTAGCGCGAAATAATTATCCGGTGGATATCCATAATCCAAAAGGAACCGGAACAAAATTCTATTCGCAACTAAAACCGGGTGAGTTTCATGAAGTACCATATCGATGTTTAGTTCCGTTAAAAGTAGATAATTTATTAGTCGCCGGCAGATGTATCTCGGCTACCTTTGAAGCGCAATCTTCGATTCGGATTCAATCCGATTGTTATGCGTTCGGTCAAGCTGCGGGGTTTGCCGCCGCACTCTGCGTTAAAAAGAAAACTACACCGCGGCAATTAGACTATAAATATCTGAAACCGTATCTACCGAAACCCAAAATACAGTAGCCAGCAGTAAGTAGACAGTAGTAAGGGAAAACCATAAAAACCTGTGAAATGCAATATTCATTTCAAACTGAAAATTGCTAATTGAACATTTTACATTGGGCTTATTCTTATCCTGTCTACCGACTACTGCCTACTGACTACTATTTTATGATGTATGATGTCATAGTTATCGGATTAGGGCCGGCAGGAGCGACCGCTGCTTATACATTAAGCAAAGCGGGATTGCAGGTCCTGGCATTAGAAAAACAGGGCTTACCTCGATATAAACCCTGTGGCGGGGGAATAACTCCGAAAATCAAAAAGATTTTATCATTTCCCGACTGGGAACCGCTCATCGAAAATACCATCTATGATTTAATCCTTTCTTTCAAAGGAAAAGATACTCAACGATTCCATGCCAAACAACCACTAGCATATCTTATCAGCCGGGATAAATTCGATTTCTATTTGGTAGAAAAAGCGTTACACGCTGGAACACAAATCCATGCATCTGAACCGGTAATTGGAATCTCTATGAAATCCGATTCCATAGAGATTAAAACCGAGAAACAAACCTATCTAACGAAATATCTTATCGGCGCCGATGGTGCACCAAGTTTTACCGCACACACTGCATCAACCACACAAAAACCGAAACCGATTTATTGGACTGGACTAACTAGTGAAGTCAATGCTACTCTTAAAAAAGAACTTGAGGCTCCGATCGATCATGCTATCTATATCTATTTTGGCAATATTCCTTCCGGATACGGCTGGATTTTTCCGAAACAGAATCGATATGCTATCGGGATCGCCGGATATCAGCATAAACTGAAACAGCCACAGCGGGTATTTACCCGGTTTCTGGAATCGCAATCGATGCTTGAACATATCCAACTGAATAAACCGGCAGCGCATTTGATTCCCGTATATCAATCCAATAGCCCGAAATTGCTGGATAACCGTATCCTATTAGTCGGTGATGCGGCCGGATTGGTCGATCCCTATTTAGGAGAAGGTATCTACTATGCGATCAGAAGCGGCCAGATTGCCGGGCAAACCATACAAGATGCAATAACCAATAACTCTCCTGATTTATCGGCATATACCGAAACAATACGAACCGAGTTCGATGAACAATTCCGTATTGCGCAATTAATATGCGATGCGGTATATCGGGTACCGGCATTTAGCTATCATTTCTTCAAATCGAATCCGGGATTTTTTGATACCTACTGCCGGGTGTTATCCGGAGAAACCGGGTATACCGACTTATATACAACTGCGAAATTAAAAGTAAACGCCATGTTTAACTTTATGCAGTCTCAAAAATTCGGATTTTAGTTTATAATGGTTGTATGAATTTAATAGTTCGATACTAATATATCTGGAATTGAATCTCCAATACTACTACTGAGAAAGGGGGGTTGAAGATCATGGTGGTTAAAGTCGATGAATCGCAATGCACCGGCTGTGCATTATGCGAACAGATTTGCGGTTCGGTATTCAAAATGGGTGATGATGGATTTGCCCATGTCGCCAAACAACCGGATGCGGCTGAAGAAGCTTCCGCGAAAGAAGCGATTGATAGCTGTCCGGTAACTTGTATATCAGCAGAATAAACGTTGTAATATCCTACAAAGCAATAAATCATGTTCGGGATATGAATAGTTTATCCCGAACATGCCTTTCCTATATCAGCATTTTATTCTCGCTATTAGCAATCCATCTTTTATAAATATCATCTAGCATTGCATGATTCATATCTGCTATAATTTCAACCTAAATACTATGCTCCAAATTAGCCATCTATCGAAAAAATATGGGAATAAAATAGCTGTTGATGATGTTTCGCTCACGGTAGACGCCGGTGAAATATTCGGATACCTTGGCCCTAACGGTGCTGGGAAATCGACTACTATAAAAATCCTTACCGGATTACTGAAACCTGATTCGGGAACCATTGCCATCAATGGATACGATGTTTTAACCACTCCAGCAGAAGCGAAAAAACAGTATGGATATGTCCCGGAATCCGGAGCGCTCTATGAAAAATTAACGCCATTCGAATATCTGCAAATGGTCGCTAGGTTGCATAAGATGCCGGAACAGACTATTTCCCATAAAATCCAGGAGCTACTCGATCTATTCCAAATGACGGTAAATGCCGACCAGCGGATGGTATCGTTCTCGAAAGGAATGAAACAGCGAATTGTTATTGCGGCATCGTTAATCCACAATCCGAATGTACTGTTTTTCGACGAGCCGTTGAATGGCCTTGATGCCAATGCGGTATTACTGGTGAAGCAGTTATTACGTAATTTCGCGGAACAAGGGAAAACGGTGTTTTATAGCTCTCATATTCTAGATGTAGTCGAAAAACTCTGCGACCGGGTGGCGATTATTGATCAAGGGAAAATTGTCGCGGAAGGAAAAGTTAGCGAATTAGAATCGATGACTCAGCAATCGAGTTTGGAATTGGTGTTTAAAGAGTTGACGCAGACCCAGGATATGCAGCAAGCTGCTGCAGAATATGCCCGCCAATTGGAATCCACTTCTCATCCTAAGCCAAACCAGAAATAACCGATATGCTATCGACCCTGCTAAAAAAATGGGATATTGATTTCGACCAGCTCAAAGTATTGTTTCGAATTGCCATGAAATTGGATAACCGGACGATCGGTACCCGATATCAGATGGCAGAGGGTCAAACTTCAAAATATACTTTAATCTGGACTTTATTCTCTTATGCATTAATCAGCATATTCTTTTCGATGTTGCTGATTTACCTTAACGATTTATATACCTACTTCTTTTTACTCTGCGCTTATACCATGACAATGATGGCGATGTCGGTCTTAATCGAATTCTATTCGATTATTCTGTATCCAGATGACATCGATATTCTCGGTCCACTGCCGGTAAGTAGTCGAACCTATTTCTTGTCGAAATTATTAAATCTGGGATTCTATGTCGCCTTATTAACCACTGCATTATGTGCTTTACCGATATGTTGTACGGTATTTAGAGTCGGAATAATGATTGTCATGGCACCATTAGTCTATCTGGTATTTCTCGCTTCGGGATTAGTGAGTGCGTTTCTGATTATTTACATTTATACTTATCTTATGATGCGGGTGCATCATGAGAAACTGCAAACTATTTTAAGTTATGTGCAGATGATCCTCTCATTTATCGTTTTTGGCGGGTATCAATTATTCAATATGCAATTTAGCGGACGATATCTTGAAGGATTTACCCTACTCCGATTTCCGATACTCTGGTTGACTCCCATGGCATGGTTCGCCGGAAGCAGTGATTTATTTCTCGGTAATATTACCGGGATGAATATCGGGGGGGTGATCGCGGTAATCGGATTAACCCTGGTGTTCGCCAACCTTGGAATACGGCGGATTGCCCAGACGTATTCCGGAGCGATTAGTACCCAGCAAATTATCGAAACCCCGAAAGAAAAACTGGAAACCGGTAAATCTTGGACCAGCCGGATATCTGGATTCATCACCCAATCGGATATCCGGGTCGGATTTGTCCTATTATCAATCTATTTGAAACGAGACCGGAAACTGCGGATGGCAATATTACCACTGTTCGGGATACTGGTATTCTATTATTTCTATGGATATTTTAACAGCCGCCATCAGATGGCAGTCGCCGACGTTTTTGCTGCCACTTCACTCCCGGATATTTTTGGCAACATGGTTTTTTTTATTTTTATCCCGATATTTACTAGTACTGCCATCGGAATGATCCGCCTTTCATCTGACTGGCAAGCTTCTTGGATATATTATACTTCCCCGGTTCAACCGCATCAGTTATATTTTGGGGCCTATATCGCGATACTGATTTGGATTGTGTTCCCATTATGGCTGGTTACTACGACCTTATTCGCCTGGTCAATGCCGATAACGCATGCGATTATCCAAACTATTATTATCTTTATTCTCTCCGATTACATTGCGATATTGAACCATCTTATGTTCCCTTACCTTCCCCTAGCCGCTCCATTTACCAATACTGGACGACAAGGTCGGATCTTCTTGGTTTTTTCCCTTTCCATGGGATTAGCCATTGGCATTCTTATATTAGAATACTTTACTTTCAAAACAATCGGCGGGACCATTATCCTATTCCTACTTTTATTGGCAATATCATGCGGGCTGCATTATTTGGAGAATCGGCGGCTGGTCAATGCATATCGCCGGTTTGAATATATCGAACAATCGACTTAATCCTGCGATTTAGTGGTAAGTTTGAATAGATTCCAACCTTGTTTGCGTTTATGGTTCAGGTAGACTAAGGCAATGATGATAAACGCACTCCAGGCAACTAGCGGTCCCCAGAACCGCGGTGAACCGGGAGTTACCGCAGCAATTGAAACTGCCACTAAAAACAAGGTTCCGGGAATCAATCCTAATAATGTCCCGAAGGTAAAATCCCAGAACCGGATTCTCGAAAATCCGGCCCCATAGTTTACCGCATCGAATGAAGGAAGCAGCACCGGTACTAATCGCAGCAGAAAGATAACGATAAATCCTTGTTCCGCAACTTTATCATCAAACATCGCTAAATTACCTTTGATAAATCTCGCGACCGCATCCCGGCCGAGTTTTCTAGCCAACCCAAACGCTACCATCGCACCAAGAGTAGCGCCAATAGTCGAATATACCGTTCCCCAGAAGATACCGAATAAGAATGCAGAGGCGATAGTTAATAAAGTTCCGGGAAACAGAACTACTGGGCGAACGGTATAAATAATCAGGAAAATTACCGGGGCCCAGATGCCGAAAGATAAAATATAGTTCTGCAACTGGTTGATATTGAAATATTTACTTAAGCCGGTAGCGCGGAATACAATCACCAGAATAATCAAGACCGCAATAAATAATATAAATTTCGCAATCGCACGTTTATCCACGCTAAATTAAATTCAGTCCGCGAAAACATAAAAATTATATGGCACGAAAGAATCAAAATAACTTTTATTTTCGTGATGGTATCTTTTCGTGTTTTCGTGGTAGTGTTTTTCGTTTATTAATTCGGTCGCTCCGAAGATGATTGTTTCCCTTGAAATAAACTAACCGCTTCAATAATTTCTTTTCTGCGGGTTTCGACATCGATATCGAGTATTTCCAGGCGTTGTTCCATCCTTTTCAGAATATCGTCTTGTTCATCCAAATCTTCCTGCATATAGCGAAGCCGAGACATGATGCGTTCTAGCTTATAGATCATCCAGAATGGAAATACTAGCAGATATCCGCATCCGATAATAAGTCCGACCATAATGGCGCCATTAGTTAAGGCTGCTTCTCCCGGTCCCATATATTCTTCCCTCCTTGCATTTATAGAGTTAAACCGAATTATTCTTCAGATTTCATGGTAAACGCTTTACCGATAGTTTTCCGCTGTTCTTCCAAGTCATGGTCTATACCATCTATTCTTTGTTCACAAGATTTAATGGTTGTAGTCTGGTCATCGATATCTTCTTGTAACAGATTAATCCGGCGCCCGAGTTTACTGAGTTTCCGAATCATCCAGAAGGGAAATACTAACAAATACCCGCCACTCACTATCATTCCAACCATAATCGCACCATCACTCGGCGCAAAATCTGCCATAACCATTCACTCCTTTGCTTATTGATTCATGAATAACTGCTCCCCGGCCCGGAATCGTACCGCAGCGCTGGAAACCAGATTATAAATCGCAAATGATTTGAATGACCCACCCTTCATCTCCCGGTTCAACCAGGAGTTGATGATAGGTTACCGCTTTAACTTCATCGAGGAGATAATGTTTATCCGGATTAAATCGTTCTCCGCGAAGGATTCCCAGAATTCGATTTGATTCTTTGAGTTCAACCTGACATTCTTTAGTAATAAACTTTTCTGCATCATGGAGATAGAGCAGATAGTTTAGAAATTGGACTACCAAATCCTCCCTCGATGCTGCAGAGATATCCACCTGCCGGGACTCTGTAGTATCCACATATTTCAGGTCATGGATTGCAGCAAGCATGCCGTGCGTCAAATTAAGCAACGCTGCTAGAAAGGTTTTCCCATACCCTCTTATTCCGAGGTCAGCGGTATGGTCGATATATTCATAACACTTATTTTCAGTCATTATTCAAAATATAAGGAACAGATTTGAGTTTAGAGCAAATAGACAGCGATTCCTCTTTATGCTTATTCTATCTCTTAACTAATTTATTATAGACAAGCGAATGTAAAAGCTAGTATAATCTAATCTATTCGCATTCGTCAATTAGATAAAGAAATGGTGAGTTGTTCGTTGCCCGGTGTTAGCCTGAAAATGGACAACTGAAAACTAAAAAGTACGTATATGTTACAGGCAGGTACCGCTAAAATCGATATCACCCCTCCGGTAGGGATCGAATTAACCGGATTTATTTACCGGCAGCAGCCATCGGTCGGAGTCCATGACCCGTTATTTGCCAAAGCGGTGGTGATTGATGACGGAACAACCCAACTGGCGTTGGTAAGTTGCGATTTATTAGCCTTATCCCGGGATTCGGTTAAAACGATTCGACAGAAGATAACTAAAAACTCCGGAATTCCTTCGGCTAATATTCTGATCGCATGTACCCATACCCATTCCGGCCCGGCAACAGTATTTTTGCGGAATTGCGGTACCGTTGATAAAGGCTGGCTATCGAAATTAGAGCAGCAGATTGCTGATACGGTAATCCATGCTTATCGGGAATTGCAGCCGGTCTCGATGGGGTACGGTTTCGGGACTGCGGACATTAGTCTTGACCGACGCGCTTCAAATCTACCGCAGCATGCCCCGGAAGTAGTGGATAAATCGCTGGGAGTAATTAAATTCGAGGATATTTCCGGTGAACCGATGGCATTGATTCTGAATTATACCTGTCATCCGGTAGTGATGGCGGAAAAGAACCGGTATTTCAGTGCCGATTATCCCGGGGTAGTTTGTGATTATTTGGAATCGAATTATCCGAGCGACCCGGTTGTTCTGTTTTTCAATGGCGCTTGTGGTAATATCAATCCGAATATTCGCGGGGGAACCTGGGAAGCGATGACCAAACTTGGCGAGATTATTGGAAAAGCAGCCGCTGATATCACGGATACTATCACTACTTCTGATACCTTGACCCTCTCGGCAATCAACGATAACATTGAACTTCAGTTAAAAATCCCCCATGTGGAAGGGATAGACCATGAACTGGAAATGTTCCGGAATCGGGCGGTAGAAATCGAGGAATCGGATATGATGCAGAAAAAATATAACGATGCTATGATTTGGTGGGCGGAAGAAACCTTGGATATCCTGAAACAGAAGAAAGCACCGGAATCAATCCCATTAGAGATTCAGGTCATGAAACTAGGCGAGTTGACTATCGCGGCTCTTGGGGGCGAAATATTCTGCCAAATTGGATTGAATATCAAACAGCAGAGCGGTTCTCCGACGTTTATTATCGGATATGCGAACCATGATATCGGATATATTCCTACCCGGAAAGCATTTGAAGAAGGGGGATATGAAGTTACCATGGCATATCGATATTATGGGAATTTTATGATTACTCGCGATGCGGATCATATCATCGAAACTTCTGCTCTCCATCTCATTAAATCGGTTTAGACATTTTCTTGATTTATTACTTTTTAAAATCAAATTGGCAGCCTGCCAATCTGATATTTTGATGTCCTATCCTTCAATTAACCAATTCTAAATTATTGTTTTACTGATTCTATTGGAGTTAACTGACTATTTTCACTAAACTGATATCGATATTACGCTTGTTTTAGCGGTTCGCCATACCGGAGAGGAACCAGAGCGGGTCAAAGCCGCTCTGGTCATTCTCCCTATGCAAGACCGAATAAAGGTCTAGTTGGTTTGAAGGGATCGGTAAAGGAAATCAAATTAGCAGTTTGCCAAACCGATCCCAAATACAAATTCAGGATTGATTAAATCATTTAAAATCAATAGTAAAGCACATTCACCGCCGGTGAATTTGCTTTTTCTTGCTGATACCTGTAAATCAGTTTCACCTTAGGCGAAATCGCTCCAAGAATCCAAGTAACTTTAAGAAAATCAATATGCTACATAATAAATGCAAATATTTTATGATATTGTGATGAATTTAAGTGTCTATAATATGGAGAAGTGTAATACTATTGGAGTTGAATTTATGAATAGAACCATAGCTTATTGCATCATTGTATATTTAGTTTTTATCGCATCAGTTAGTTATGGTATTGCCGGGGAACGGCATACCCTGATTCTGGCTTATGCAGATTATAGCCATAATCTCTATGTACTTGAAATGTTATCAACCGGGGAAATAATTACTACTGGACAAATTTTTCCCCTCAGTAATCTTTATATTAGTGACCATACAATAGCCGTAAATCCAGATTCGCGATTTGTATGGTGTAGCGGTACTACCGAAAGTGGTGCTATCGGCGCTAAGCAGTTTGCTATTTCTCCGTACGGACAACTTACCGTTACTGGTCGATTTATTGAAGGGGGCAGTACAGATATTAAGTTTACGCCAAATGGACAGCTATTATTGCCTGTTGGCCCAGTTTATCGAGCATATCCTGATGGCAGTGTAGAAAGTACGGCTAATTTTTATAACGGAGCATTATACGATATCAGTCCGCGAGGAGATATTAATATACATGACACGCCCGGGGGTCCGGTGGTAGATAAGATCGATTATAGCGGATATAGTGTTTATAATATCCAAACCTTGGATATGAGTGGTAGAAGTTTTTATGACACGGCATATACCCCTGAAGGGGATTATGCTATCATTACGAAAAGCGGGGGAGTAGATTCACCAACGATTTATCCGATTCGAGACGATGGGAGTTTGGATACTACTACCACCCAAAAGTTTAGTATTGGTGATACAGGAAGGGGAACTATGAGTATAGATGGTCGATATCTCTATTTTGCCACAGGTACCTTACCCAATACATCTATCTCTATATTCCGGCAACCGACCCATGGAGTATTTGAAGATACTGGATGGCGCGTATCTTTAGGATATATTGTATGGCAGATGGAGCTATCTCCTGATGGGAAATATCTCGTGCTACATAATCAATCTATCCTGGATGTATTTGCAATTCAAGATGATGGGAATCTGGTGCATCAGTTCTCATTTCCATTTGCCACTATTTTTGGCAAAATCCCGATGTATTTTCAGTTTGCCTATCCTCCGGCACCAACGGCAATCGATACACTAAACTGGGAGTTATATCAATAAACCAGTAGACCATAGAGTAG
>JBHGBB010000121.1:0-12222 GCA_041946755.1 bacterium
TTTAGGATGAACGAGATAATATCTCGTTCATCTTTACCCCGGATTGAAGTCAAAATCAATAAGGTCAAAATAGGCGGGTGGATACGAACCAGATACGGTCTCGTTCGTATCTATCCCGGAACCCTAATGTAGGGGTGAAACATGCTTCGCCTTGTAATCGGGCGACTCGGTAAGTCGCCCCTACCAAACCCATCCAAACAATCTTCATAAAAATCCGATAAAACCCGGATATCTTATTTGACACCCTCTATCGCCGTATAATATGATAATTAATTCGGTCGTGCTACACGGGGAACCAGCGGTGCCCTATACCGGAAATCCGCTTTATGCCGGGTGGAATTCCATGATTGAGGTCTTCTACTCTGCCGTGTCTGACTATTGTAAGTGATGTCGATCACCAGGTCCTTCGCGACAAGCATCTATGAACTCCGCTAGGTCCGGAAGGAAGCAACGGTAAATAGACCCGCTTGGGTGCCGAAGGGTCACCTGATGGGAGTTAACTGCAGTGGTTCCGGCGGTGGACGCGGATCGAGATTGAGGTGCACGGCCGATTTTCCTCGATACCTCGAGGAAAATCGGAATATCGAATACCAAATATCGAAATCCGAAACAAAAAATAAAAAAGCAAACCGCAGAGTACGCAAAGAAGGCGCTAAGCACGCAACAATAACTATTTTATCTTTGCGAACTTTGCATTTTTTACTTAGCGTTCTTTGCGGTTAGGTTTTAATATAAATCCGAAATGAGCTATGTTGTATTCGCTCGGCGATATCGGCCGCAGACGTTTGAAGAAGTTATCGGACAGGAGCATATTACCCGAATGTTAGCCGGGTCGATTGCCTCGAATCGGATCGGGCATGCCTATTTATTTTCCGGACCGCGCGGTATCGGGAAAACCAGTACCGCCCGAATCCTGGCGAAAGCGTTAAACTGTGTTACCGGCCCGACCGCTACCCCCTGCAATAAATGCGAATCCTGTAAAAGTATTACTGAAGGCAATAACCTCGATATCATTGAAATCGATGCCGCGTCTAACCGGGGGATAGATGATATTCGGCAGTTGCGAGATTATGTGCGATTGGTACCTACCGGTGGCAGTAAGTTTAAGGTATATATAATCGATGAAGTCCATATGCTGACCACCGAAGCGTTTAATGCACTCCTGAAAACCTTGGAAGAACCGCCAGCCCATGCGATTTTTGTGCTGGCGACTACCGAAAAGCAGAAAGTCCCGGCAACCATTATCTCTCGATGCCAGCAATGCGATTTCCGCCGGGTAACCGGTGCTAATATCGTTAAACAACTCGATCTGATTGTTGGTTCAGAGCCAAGTATCGAAATTGCCGATTCGGAGAAATCAGCGATTTTATATGCCGTCGCCCGCGCCGCATCAGGTAGTATGCGGGATGCCGAGAGTTTATTCGACCAGCTAATTTCGTTTACCGGCGGGAAACCGACTTTACCCCAAACCGTATCGTTGCTCGGTACTATCCCATCCCAGATATTGTTCGAACTATTCGAGAATGTGGTTAAACAGGATAACCAAACCGCGCTCCAGAAAGTAGATGAGTTGATTGATAAAGGAGTCGAATATGAGACCTTCTTAGATGACCTGCTGCAATATTTAAGGTCGTTAATGCTGCTCCAGGTGGTCAATGAAGATAGCGCGCTCCTTGAAATATCGAATGAAGAACGGAAACAGCGGGCTGAACAAACCTTACAATTTAAACTACCGCAATTATTGCAGATGATGAAATTGGCGACGATTGCTAAAGAACAGTTGCGGAAAACCATTCCCGGCAGAGTCGTTATCGAAATGCTGATACTCGATTTTATCCAACTCAAACAGAGTATCCCATTACCTGAACTGATTGAAAAAGTTAACGCATTACAGAAACAAGGCGGGGGAACGAAACCGGTTTCTTCCGTAACATATCCTGCAAAATCAGTTGCTGCCAATCCATCGAAATCCAATATCCCGGAATCAACCCCGGAAAAAAAAACGGTTAACTCCATCGAATTAGATGCAAATGACCCGATTTCCAGAATAATCACTGTCTGGGAAGAGATTCGGATAACGATTAGCGAATCCCGACCAACCATCGCAGCCCATTTAGCTGAAGCGCGCCCAATCCGCATCGAAGATAATACCTTGATTATCGGGATTACCAACTCGTTTCATAAAAAAGCAATTGAACAACCGGAAGGGAAGCAGTTAATCGAATCGGTAATCCAGCAGATGACGGGAAAACCGGTTAGAATCAAGACTGAAATAGTAGCCCCGGCTAAACCGGAATCAACGGTACCAATCCCGGTAATAAAACGTAAAACTCCATCGCAAGATGCAGTGTTACAAGAGCCGATGGTTCAGAGAATCATCGATACTTTCGGGGTAGCGGATATCAAGGTAAAACATAAACCGGGTACTGAAGAGACGTAAAAATTTTTTATTTATAATTAATATTCTAGGCTAAAGCTCTTTTTGTTTGGATAATTATGTCCCCTATCTAAAGATAGGGGTTATTCATAACTAAATAAGAAAAAAGATATAATAAATGAATAGCCCCGATTTTTAAATCGGGGTTTTAAGATGTTATTATTTAATTGGGTTTTAACCCAATCCGTAACTATTTGGAGGAATGAGCATGAATATAGCCAAACTCATGAAACAAGCGGAAAAGATGCAGGCGAAAATGCTGGAAATGCAGGAGGAACTGGCAAAAAAGACCGTGGAAGCTTCTTCCGGCGGCGGAATGGTTAAAGCGGTCGCATCCGGCGATGGCCAGATAGTAAGTATCAAAATCGACCCGCAGGTGCTGGCTGGGAACGATGTCGAAATGCTGGAAGATTTAATTGTGGCTGCGGTAAGTAGCGCGATCGAAAACGCTAAAACCATGGCGGCTGACGAAATGAAAAAGGTTACCGGCGGGATCGGTATCCCCGGCATGATGTGATAAAGAACATTTAAAATTTAGCATTTAGCATTTTATCCGCCTTAGGCGGATAAAATATGCAATGCTAATTTTGCATTTTGAATTGCTATGCAATCTTATTCTCCTGCAATAGAAAAACTGGTTAGTGAACTCCAGAAGTTGCCGGGTATCGGCCAGAAAACCGCACAACGATTAGCATATTATCTACTTAAATCTTCTCCCGACCAGGTGAAGTCGTTATCAGAAGCCATCTCTGGGATAGTCGGCAAAATCAAATACTGCGCGGTCTGCTATAATCTGACCGAAACCGAATTATGCCCGATATGCAGCGATTCGAATCGGGATAAATCCATAATCTGTGTGGTAGAACAGCCGTTTGATATTCTGGCGTTCGAACGAACGAACTCATATAAAGGAGTATACCATGTTTTGCTTGGCGCCTTATCGCCAATCGATGGAATTACGCCCGATGAACTGAAAATCCAATCGTTACTCGCGCGCGTTCAGCAAGGTGGAGTTAAAGAGGTTATTTTATGTACTAATCCGGATACCGAAGGTGAAGCGACAGCTAGTTATCTTATTACCATGTTAAAACCATTGAATGTGGTTATTTCCCGGATTGGAGTCGGAGTGCCGATCGGGGGAGATTTAGAGTATGCCGATGAAGTTACATTATCACGAGCGTTAGAAGGAAGAAGGAAAATCTAAAATATTCATTGCAAAATGTGAAATTAGCATTTTAAATTTTACATTTGAACTGTTAAATACTAAATACTGAATAATAATATGATCAAACCTATTATTGGAATAACCAGTAGTTATGATGGTGGGAAACGAAAAGATACTATCCGCAAGAATCGGGAAACATATTATCTGAACCGGAGTTATGTACTGGCAATCGAGACCGCCGGTGGAGTTCCGCTCATTATCCCACCGATAGAAGATGCGACGCAAGTCGATAGCGTATTAGCCACAATCGATGGCCTCTTATTAACCGGCGGCTATGATATTAAACCGGAAGTATATGGCGCTAAAAAGGTACATCCGAAAACCGATACCCTGGAATGGTTACGGCAGAATTATGAATTGGTATTAACCAAACGGGCGTTAAAACGCGATATACCGATCATGGCGATTTGTCTGGGAAATCAAATGCTTAATGTCGCTGCCGGAGGTACTTTGATTCAAGATATCCCTTCGGAAATCAAGAATCCGTTGGTGCATTCGCAAAAAGAGCGCCGGGACGTGTTAACTCATTGGGTAGCGATCGATAAACCGAGTAAACTATATCAGATATTGAAAAAGAATAAGGTACAATCGAATTCATTCCATCATCAGGCGATAGATCAGGTCGCTCCGGGATTTAAGGTGATAGCGAGAACTACCGATGGAGTTATTGAAGCGATAGAATCGAAAGATACTAAGTTTCGGTTTGGGATTCAATGGCATCCGGAAGAGTTGATTAAGTACCACCAGCATTTACAATTATTCAAAAATCTAGTACAATATAGTGCCAAATATCAAAACACAAAACGAAAGTGAGGTGAAAGTAAAATGAAAAAAAATATAGTATATCGTGGATTTACGTTGATTGAATTATTAATAGTAGTCGCAATTATTGCAATTTTAGCCGCAATCGCGATTCCGAACTTTCTGGCGGCGCAGGTTCGGGCGAAAGTTACCAAATCGAAATCGGAAATGCGGAATGTAGCTACAGCATTAGAATCATATCATGTTGATAATAATCAATATCCCCTTCCATATTCAGTGGGATATTGGAACGTTCCGGATAGTTTATCGACTCCGATAGCTTATGTAAGCAATATAAAATCGTTTTACGATCCATTTTCCACTAAGCACCCCGGTACATCAGTACTACATCGATATGGATATGTTACTTCGGACTGGCCGTATCATACTGAAACACAAAGTCGTTGGGATTTGCTTACACAAGATAATAAAGAGCGAGCAGGAAAATGGCGCTTAGATGGTTATGGTCCGACCGTTAATAGTGGTGGTGGTTGGCCAAATGTGCCTTCCTATGACCCGACTAACGGAACCGTTAGCAACGGACAGATATATCGTAGTGAGAAAGACCCGCAGGGTATCCAAATATAATAATTAAGTAAGTTAGGATGCATATAATAATAAGAGCAAGACCCGAATTCCCAGTAACTAGAATTCAGATCTTGCTCTTTTTATTTATCAGGATTAACCAATAAGATTACGGAAGTTTGTTTACTCCTAATCCACTCGCATTAAGCTGGGTGCTAATAACATTCCCGAAGCTAATCACACCATTGGTCGGGTCATAGACTATATCAAATGAGAATATTCCATCATGTTGCGGTCCGACCATAAACGAATCATGGCCATCAGAGTATTTTAGATCCGGCCCTAACGATACCTGATGCCATTTCCCATATTTCTGGAATGCCCCGATATTTGCTCCGGTATAATCGATAGCATCATACGGATCGTCCGGAGCAACGCCGTTCTGGTCGCATTCGGCAAGAGATACTATCCGATGGTAGGTATAATATTTCGCTTCATCATCATACCCATACCCTAGCGGCCGTTCATCGATAGCCGCAAGTGCAAACGGGTCTGCTGGTCGCGAGCTGATATACGATATTGGTGTAGTCAGTTCTGCTGGAGTAACTCCATATCTGCCGTCGTTTGGGGGATATTGCGAAGCATCAACGCAATATGATTCGATAGCGGTCGCAATCGATTTCATATCCGCTTTTGTACGGGATACTTTCGCCCGAGTCTGCGCCGCGAGAAAGTTTGGAATCGCGATTGCGGCCAGAATAGCGATGATTGCAACAACAATCAACAACTCAATTAAAGTAAATCCTGGGTAGGTTCGATGCATAAGCGCTCCTATTCCTTATTGAGAATTTATACGAATTTATGGGGAGTAAATTCATATAATTCGCATATTTTATAATTGCAGTATCAATTATAAGTATAGAGCATATTTTACCGCTTAATAATATAAAATAATAATAAATTCGTCAACTTGAATAGCGCATATTTTATCAGACCAGCCGAAATTCTATAATAGACTCAATTCTCTTAGGCAATATACATCATTTAATGGGGTGGCAATTCGCAGTGCTTCTTGTTGCCAGTCAAGCTTCAGTTCCGGTAAAATCGGATGAGAGACGAGCGCTATGATTTTCGCTAAGGTTAACGATGTCCAGGCGAGTTCTCGCTGGTTACCGGACTGTTTCGCCAGCGCATATGCTTTAATTGCATAACGTTCGGCATCAGCACCATTATTTTTAACCAGCGCTAATTCCGCTAATAACCGGTAGGTATTCGAATCTTCCTGTTCTTTAACTTCTTTAATTAATGCGACTACTTTATCAGCGGTTTGTTCTGCGCGGTCGTATTGTCCGTTGCGGATATATAATTCTAGTAGCCCGTTTAACACCACCACCTGTGGATAATGCTCTTTGGTCGATTCTGCTACCTTCAGCCCTTGCAAGAAGTAATCCAATGCTCGATGGAAATCACTGAGAAACATATAAACATAGCCATAATTGCAGAGGACAATCGCTTGCGTACTTAAATCTCCCATTTTTTCTGCTTCTGCAAGAACAAACCGATATGCATTTAGCGCTTCTTTTTCTTTCCCCTGCATCCAATATAACCAGCCGATGTTGGTTTCAGCGGCGACCTCGCCTTTTTTAAATCCGATTTCTTGCGCTAATCGAACGCAATCGGCATAAGCAGATAATGCTTCATCCAATTTCCCCAGCTTCTCATAGAGAATACCAAGGTTATTATATCCGGCAACCTGACCTTTTTTATCACCCAGTTCTTTCCGCAATTCCAAGGCTTGTTCGAGATGCTGGATCGCGCTATCGTAATTCCCCTTCGACCAGTAGGTCAATCCTAAATTATTCTGCGCATGGGCGACCAGCATTAAATCTTTCTGCTCCCGGCTGAGTTTGATTACTTCCTGGAAATATTGGATTGCCGAATCGTATTGCCCTAAATCGCGATAGATCACTGCCAACCGATTGGTACAATCTAATTCCGCTTTAGTATCATGCTGTTCCCGGCAAAGGGAGAACGCCTTTTTCTCAATATCTATGGCCATTTCAAATTTACCGAATTGCCGGTGTAGTTCTCCGATATTCTGATAGGCCCGGATTAAAAGCGGGATATGGGAGATGCTTTGTGCAAGTTCTGCGGCGATAGTATTATCAGCCATCGCTGATTTCAAATCGCCGACCAGTTCGGATACCATCCCCCGGTTCAATCGCAATGTTATTTCTATTTCTTGGATTTGTTCCGGAGTCCCTGCGAAATACTGGGTTCGTTTTAACGCTTGCGTATAGCAATCGATTGCCGTTTCGTTTGCATACAGTTTCCGGCATTTATCGCCGGCTTTAATCAGATATTCCAATGCTTTTTGATGCTCATCGCTATTCGAATAGTGGTGGGCGATGAGTTCATAATGTTCATCCAATCGGTTAGCATACATCTCTTCCAAACATTGGGCGATTTTACCATGAAATATCTTTCGCCGCTTGACTAACAGGGTATTGTAAGTCACTTCTTGAGTTACCGTATGCCGGAACAGATATTCAAGTTCCGGAATCAGGCTTTGTTCAAGAATTAAGCCGGTATCTACCAACTGGCTGAGATGTTCTTGCAGATTCTGTTCTACTTCGATAACATAATTTAAGATCCGATACCGGAACCGATGTCCGATAACCGAGGCGCATTGCAATACCCGCCGAACATTAGTCTCCAGTCGGTCGATTCGAGATAAGACTACTCCCTGGATAGTATCGGGAATATCAACTTCCTGTAAGTCTTTAGTCAAAATCCAACCGGATTCGGTTTGCTGCAAAGTTCCGGTCTGGTTTAAATAGAGAATAACTTCTTCAGCGAAAAACGGGTTCCCTTCAGTCTTCTTAAGGATTTTCTCGAATAATCCGGCAGGTAACTGCTGGAGTCCCAATAACTGATGAATAAGCTTTTCGCTATCTTGGTCAGAGAGTTCCTGCAGTTCGATCGTAATCTGTTTCCCGCCGGCAATCCAGTCATGGGTAAAATAAGGACGGTATACCAGGAAAATTGCGATCGGAATCTGCAATATTTCCGGGATAAGATAATTAATCAGATTCAATGATAAGCTATCCGCCCATTGTAAATCTTCAAACTCTAGAACCAGCGGCTTTTGCCGGGCTTTCTTTTCGATTACTGCCAACACCGCACTGAATATCCGTTTCATTCTGGTTTTCGGGTCTTCTGCTAGCACCGATTGCGGGGCTACTTCCGGCATCACCAGGAATTGGATATAAGGGATATGGTCGCTGAGTTCCGGAGATAACGCCATTAATTCCTCTTCAACTTTTTTCGCCGCTTCGGTTCTAGACAACGTATCCGGGATTCGGCATATCCCGCGAATGAATAAATCGATGAATGGGAGGTAGGGGCTGCCTTTTCCATACGATAAACATCGGCCATAATAGCATTGAACTCCTAGCGGTTCCGCTTGTTTCCGGAGTTCATACATCAGCCGGGTTTTACCAACTCCGGATTCGCCTTTAAGATGAACGATTTGTCCATATCCTTTTTTAGCTTCTTCGATAACCTGGGATAAGGTTTGCAGTTCCGTTTCCCGACCCACCAACTTAACGGCACTGATTTTCCGCATCGGAATTTTATCATATTCCCGAATCGGTTTCTCTAAAGTATACGCTTGTACCGGAGCTGCTTTCCCTTTAAGGGTAATCGCACCGAGTGAAGCGAATTCGAATGCTCCTTGGGTACGCTCGAATATCCGCTGGCTAACCACGATTTGTCCCGGTTGACCGAACGACTGCAATCGGCTGGCGAGATTGACTACATCGCCAATGGCAGTATAATCCAGCCGATGTTCGCCACCTAATCCACCGACGATAACTTCACCGCAACTTATCCCAATCCGGAGCTTAACATCCCGGCCGAACTTTTGGCTAAACACTGCCATCGCATCTTGAATCTCTAGAGCCGACCGGAGCGCTCGTTCCGGGTCGTCTTCATGAGTAGTTGGCGCGCCGAATAATGCCATGACCGCATCCCCGATAAATTTATCGATGGTGCCATCATATTTATGGATAATTTCGGTCATTTTACCCAGATAGGTATCAATCAAATCTTTCAAATCTTCCGGGTCCAAGGTTTCTGAAAGGGGGGTGAATCCGACAATATCAGCGAAAAAGATGGTGATGTTTCTCCGTTCTCCTTCTTCCATCATTTCCGAGCCGGAGAGAATACCTTCAATAACTTTTGAGGGAACGAAGCGGGATAACCGCTGGATTTCAGTTTGATCTTGTTTCGAGAATCGGGTTATTGATGGCGGGACAACCGGGGCTGGGGCAGGCACCGTTTCCGTCAGCATGGTCTGGCAATATCGGCATTTAATCGCTGACTCCCGAATCTCTTCGGCACAATATGGACAGATTTTATATCCTGGTTGTACCATAAAAATAAGTACCAAGTATCAAGTACCAAGTACTAAAAATAAATGTTGAATATGAGATTAGTAAAATTTCAATATTAAGTTCATTCCTATGAACAAAACATTCTGTTTTTGTCATTGCGAGGAGCGCAGCGACGAAGCAATCTCAAATCCGGGATTGCTTCGCTTCGCTCGCAATGACAGTGGGACATTTAGTACGTAATTTTATCTTGCGGGCGGTAGATATGTTTAATAAACATGATTTTAATCGGCTGCCCGGTGTCATTAACGATGTTATGGCTTTCAGTCGGCTCGATACGAAACGCATCCCCAGGTTTTACCCGATATGGTTCATCATTGATATAGAACATCGGCGCGCTATCCGGGAAATAGAAGGTTTCTTCAACTTCGCTATGCCCATGTTTGCCTAACATTTCTCCAGAGTTTAAGACTAAGACTCCCCAATCGATATGGGGACCCCGGAATAGATATTTTGCCCCGGAATTACCTTTAGGAAACGATTTATCGAATTCGTTGGTTCGTTCCATAAGACCACCTCGAAATTAAATCAGTTTATGTAATAATGCGGTCAAATCTGCTTTCGCCAATTCCCGGGGATTATCGCGCAAACTCGCTCCCTGCGCACCTTCAATTAATAAGGGAATATCAGCCGGTTTAATCTGATACGCTTTAAAATCTTTCGGCACCTTAAGCTCTTGATTCAATTTCTGCACTGCATCTAGTCCGGCATACGCGGCAATATCCTCATTTTCGAATGGCTTTCCGGTTAGCGCTATCCCGATTTCAGCATATTTATCCATTCGATATTTCAGGTTTAATTCCATTATTACAGGCAATAAAATAGCACAAGCTAATCCATGGGGGATTAAATAATATGCGCCTAACGGCCGGGCTAAGGCATGTACCGCACCTAATCCAGCATTGGCTAACGCATATCCGCTAAATAACGCCGCTAACATCATCTTCTCTCTAGCAGCGAGATTATCCCCGGTTTGATATGCATCGGATAACGATTCGCCAACCAGTTTAATGCCGGAAATCGCCAGAGTATCGGTGAAAGGATTGGCATTGTTGGATACATACGGTTCGATAAGTTGGGTTAATGCATCCAATCCGGAATATGCGGTCGGTTCCGGGGGTAACGATACAGTTAGTTCTGGGTCAAGTAAAGCGATTTTGGGAATTAACAATGGGCTGCGGATACTAACTTTATATTTATTATTCGGGTTGCTGGAACTGATCACTGCGTTCTTGGTAACTTCCGAGCCGGTACCCGAAGTAGTCGGAATCGCAATATAGGGTAATGCGGGGTGAACAAATTGTTTTCCGCGGCCTACTCCTTCTAAATAGTCGATAACGGTACCGTCGTTAGTAACCATTCCGGCGATAGCTTTCCCGGTATCCAGCACACTGCCGCCACCAATCCCGATAATCAACTGGCAACCGCTGGATTTGGCTAATTCGACTCCTTTATCAATCGTCTCAACATCCGGTTCATGCGCTAGCCCTTCGAAGAAAGTATATTGGATATTATTTTCTTCCAGTTGTTTAACCAGTCGATTGACAATCCCGGATTGCCGCAGCGCATTTTTCCCTAAAACGATTAAAGCGGTATTGCCTTCGGATTTCGCAACTGGACCAAGTTGAGAAAAACTTCCGGTACCAAATATTAATCTACCAGCCGAATAGAATTCGAACATAAATAATCCAATAATTCTTCTGATTATAAGTCAGATGGAATATTGTTAACCTCCGGATGCGCTTGTTTAAGATAATTGATAATCAGCGTTTTAAACTGCATATCGTCTTCAGTATGGCAGATGGGTATTAATTCATTGGATATTGCAATAAGTTGTTTATCGCTTAAGGCGTGAAACCAAGTACAAAACCAATAAGTACTGATACCTTTGCTCAATAATGATAAATGTAAATTACCTTTATTTCGCTCTCGAAATAAAATTTTATTGGTTTTGTAATAGTTAAATACTTTTAGGAAAGATTTTGTTTCCACTATTTCGATATAAGATACATCTTTCCATAGAATATTAAATACTCTTTTATTATTTCGGAAGGTTATTGATTCATTATTAATAATATAATAGAATTGTGAAAGACGATAAAAGGTACAAGCAATAATAAAGAGCAGTATGGTTAATCCTATGAAAAGGAAAACTTCGGAAAGCGATATTTTTTGAAATGTATCCCAGAAAACATAGCAGATCGGTAATGTAGGTAAACCGAAGAATAAAGCATAATCTATCATTAATCTTTTCCGAGCGGGATGTAATTTAATGATTCTATCGTTATTAGGCATAGGACTAGGAAAATGTACCCTATTATTATCAATCAATTCCGGAATTATGACAACTCAATTCTAGGGTAAGTGGCTAAATTATCTTATAAGATAGAGACACTTACTATTCTTTTTCCAGAATATACTTAATTGGAAAATAACAGCAGTCCCATTTTTGTTTTGACCTATAATTTTTTGCCATTTGGCAAAGAATTATTTTGTATAGAAACTGAACACTTTTCATAATCTTTTACCATTTGGTAAAAGATTATTCCGCTGACAAGGTCGCGCCTAACCTTTGCCAAGACTGTTCTATTGGTAACACCCTTCTGATAAACCACTTTTTAGCAACTCTAGACTAGTTTATGCTCTTCATCCCTTTATATTATTTCCTGCTATCAGAATATATTCTCAGTATCGTTTATTTTCAGAATTAGTATCCTGATATACTGGAGTAGCACCGAACGAGATCGATCTCGTTCGGTGCAACTCCGGTGGAAAAGAAT
>JBHGBB010000122.1:0-12135 GCA_041946755.1 bacterium
CCACCGTCACCGAATTTACCTCCGGCATGGAGAATGGTAAGTACTACTTCAACCGCAGATTTCTTTTTATGGGTCGGATGCATGCCGACGGGTATACCCCGCCCATTATCGATAACCGTTATACTATTATCAACATGCACAAACACGTTTATTTCATCGCAGACTCCGGCAAGCGCTTCATCGATACTATTATCCACAACTTCATATACCAGATGATGCAATCCCGGCGATCCGGTACTACCGATATACATTGCCGGTCGTTTCCGAACGGCTTCTAATCCTTCTAAAACTTGAATCTTTGACGCATCATAAACAACATTATTGTTCTGATGGTTATTGTTTGCCAAAAGTATTCACTCCTTTATTCGCCTAAGGCGAATTCTTGATTTTGTTTTTTATACTATTGATTTTTATTTTATATAGTCTAGAAAAAGATTGATTTTTTTATGAGGTAATCAATCATTTTTAGTTAAAATTATGGCAAAAAACAGCTCTTTTTTATCAAATAGGTACCTTTTTGTAATCTTGTTGATATAACTATAATAAAATCAACAGAATATGAGTGTTATTTTATATTAATTATTATAGCAGAATTTAATGGTTTTGTCAATACTTAACTTCAATATTTACAACATCTTTAGTCTATTATTATTAGGTATATTTGCAGACATATTTTTATAGTATATATTAACTGAATAAAGTTGATACGGAATTGGTCCGACCAATTCCGTATATATTCCGTTAAAACGATAAAAATTCTCATCGAATTTATCAAGGATGAAAAAATGAATTTAACTTGACCAGTTGAAGAAAAAGGTATACAATAACAAGTCTATAAGGAACATAAAATTATGATAAAAAACTATAAGATTTTCTCTGAATTTGAGCGGAATTTAATCCGAAACGAAAAAGTCGATTTTAAACGCAATCTTAAATTAGTCGATGCGATGTATCAAGAAGCGGTTGCATTGGGGGTATTCCCGCCAAAAAATCCTTTGGAAGGGATCGAAACTAAAATAAAACTCGCGCAGGTACTCAATAGTGTTCGAAAAACTAATCGTTAAAATAGCTAAAAAATTAAATCAACATAAAATACCGTATATGATTATCGGTGGTCAAGCGGTGTTATTATATGGTGAACCACGAATGACTAGAGATATCGATATAACTCTTGGCGTAGGAGTAGAAGGATTAGATCAACTTATCACTATAAGCAATCAACTTAAATTAACCGTTATTCCAGATCATAATGTATCCGAATTTGTAAAAAAGACGATGGTTTTACCAGTACGCGATGAATTGACTGGAATTCGAATAGATTTTGTTTTTTCTTTTACTCCTTATGAACAACAAGCAATTAAGCGAGCAAATAGTAAAAAGATAAATCGAATAAAGGTTTGCTTTGCTTCACTCGAAGATTTAGTAATTCATAAGATTATTGCGCATAGACCTCGAGATATTGAGGATGTTAAATTAATATTACTTAAAAATCCGAATTTTGATTCCGGTTACATTTATCAATGGTTAAAAGAATTTGATGCTGGCTTGGAAGGTAGCTATTCGGAATTATTCGGTAAAGTGATTAAAGATATCCAATAATATGAGGTCGAAAGAAAGCCACTACAGTAGCATTTAGAAATCATTCTACATATTTAATGTGTTACTCTATGCAGCCAGAGGCGGGTATAGAAATATCCGCGGAATAAGTATTTCAAAGTATTTATAATCAATTCTTTAATACGAAATCCAATCGATTTCTGGGTGACGAAATATCTTCCTTCAACCGGCAATAATACCAAACTCACATTCACTTTCGGTGCGATACCAATCGGTACATTCTTTTCAATACACGCTTCATACATTCTTCTGAAAATCGGTACCATTTCGTCCGTTTCCGGAGAAGGCCAATCCTGTAATTTGGTGCCATTACACGGTCTAAAAATGCAGATGGTTGGGAATGCGCCATGGTCGGTAATCCATTCGATAGCCACTAAGGTATCTTCAACCGGCTCTAATCCTGCGATAATTTCACCGGATACGGCTCCCGGTTTGAATACTTTAGCGCAATATTCAATGGCATCCAGATACCGTTGTTTTCCGATAACCGTTGCTTTCCCCGGACAATATTCTTGCAGTACTTTATCGTTCCATAACTCGAAACAGAACGATACATGGTCGACTCCAATATCCCGCAATCGGTTATATCGGGTCAAATCCGGTGCTGGTGGTGTTTGCACTCCCACCAATAATCCGGTAGCTTTCTTAACCGGTGTTAGGTATGGTTCTAACTCATCTAGTTCTATTTTGGGACATTCTCCTACTTGATAGGTTCCGGTATTGAAATGAACGAAGGTGATATTCTCCTGTTCTCGCGCAGCAATAACGGTTTCGAGTACATCTTGTACCGATTTCTCTTTCGCATCTTTATCGCCAAGGTTTAAGCCGACTGAACAGAATTTACAGTTCGATTCATCTTTCCAATATCCGCAAGCACTGGTTGGATATATCCCTAAATATTCTCCTTGCATAACTCCGACTGAAGACATTAATTTCCCGCTGGAGGTTTTCTGGTCATAGAACTTCGGTCGCTTTGGTAGTTGGATGTGACAAACGAATTTATTGTCTCGATATATTGCATATAACCCTTGTTCTTTTTTTAAAAGATAGGGAGTCTTTGGGACGAAATGTTCTTCAAGCGGGATATTGGTAAACAATCTGCCTGGAAGGATAACTTCTAGTCCACTACCCAGCCCGGCTCGGGTACGAAGCACGGTTCGAGCATCTTGATCAAGGGTACAGCTCGAATCGATTTTAATCCCCCGGCAATATAAATCGAGTTTCAGATATCCCGGATTAAGTCTATTGTTCTCAAATAGCATAAATAAAAATGATTACTATGATTTCTAAAGGCCGATTATAGCGATTGATACCCTAAGTAATCATTATTTCGTCCTTTTCCCAACATATTTTGCAATTTCTCGCATTGGATCTGCGTTATGATTCAGGTTTGCAATACTATCGATTGCTGCTTCAACCAGTTCGACAACGGTTTTTTTCGCTTTCTCAATACCTAGGGTAGAAGCGAAATTTACTTCCGGATGAACGATGCGCGGATGATGCGGCGCTTTAACCACATCTAGGATATCATCGGTAATCTGATATGCTAATCCAATATGCGACGAATAGTCAACCAGCGCTTTAATCTGTTTCGGACTAGCATTGGCTAGCGTTGCACCGACTATTGCAGCAGCAACGAATAACGCTCCGGTTTTATGGGTATGAATATAATGCAAGGTTTTATAACTCGCTCGTTTACCCCGATATTTAATATCAATCACTTGTCCGCCGATCATTCCTTGCGGACCGACTGCCTCTGCAAGAACCGAGGTTAATGGAATACTGTATTGGGGGGGTACATTCCCGGCTAAAACTTCAAAAGCATAGGTTAATAACGCATCTGCCGCTAATAACGCCGGCCCTTCACCAAAAACAATATGATTTGATGGTTTATCTCGCCGGATATCTGAATTATCCATACAAGGAAGGTCATCGAGTATTAATGAACTGGTATGGATGAATTCTAAGGCACAGCTTGCGGCTAGTAACACCTGATTTTTCGATGCATTGGATTTCTTATTTACCGCTTCATATGCGGCTATAACCAGAATCGGCCGGAGCCGTTTCCCATCATTAAATACCGAATAATGCATCGCTTTCCATAATGTCTGACTATATTTATCTTTTTTAGGGAAATATCGATGCAGCGCATGATTAACCAAAATTCGCCGTTCTCGAAAATACTGTTTTAATTGCATACAAAAAATAAGTTAAATAGGTTAAATAAGAGAATAAGTTAAATAAGAAAAACCAGGCAAAAGGTAAATTAGTTTACTCATTTAACATATTTAATCCATTTAACTAATTTAACTTCATTTATTACCGCACTAATACCGAGATATATTAACTCTATGGTTTGCTTAGAATATAACTGCTTTTTTGAATCGTTCAACACCTTCAACCACATTTTTCATGGCGGTTGCATAAGAGAATCGCAGATAATTATCCGCACCGAATGGTGAACCGGGAACGACTGCTATTTGCGCTACTTCGAGTAGATATGCAGTCAAATCCATTGAATTCTTAATGACCTTGCCGCTAAAGGTTTTTCCATAAAGTCCGCTAACATTCGGAAATGCATAGAATGCGCCTTTTGGCACTCGACAAGAAACACCCGGGATGCTGTTTAATCCATCGACGAGAGCTTTTCGCCGTTTATCGAATTCAGCGATCATAATTCCCACACTCTCTTGCGGACCCTTAAACGCTTCAATAGCGCCTTTTTGCGCAAATGAGGTCGGATTACTGGTCGCATGACTCTGAATTTCGCTCATCGCTTTAACGACATCTGCCGGGCCGGCGGCATAACCGATTCGCCATCCGGTCATCGAATAGGTTTTGGAAACGGCATTTACGACAATCGTTAAATCGAATATTTCTTTGCCTAGTGACGCGATACTGATATGCTTTTCACCATCATAAACATTCTTTTCATAGCATTCGTCGGAAACAACGATTATCTTCTTATCAACGCAGATTTCTGCGATCGTTTCCAGCTCTTTTTTCGTATATACACACCCAGTCGGATTCGAAGGACTGTTAAGAATCAAGAGTTTTGTTTTAGGAGTAATCGCTCGTTTCAGTTCCGTAGCGGTCATTTTAAAATCGTTTGCTTCTTGCGTATCGATTACTACTACATTCGCATCGGCTAGTTTGATTTGTTCCGGATAGCTTACCCAATATGGTGCCGGAAGTAATGCATCATCACCGGATTCCAATACCGCAATCATGATGTTATACAACGCATGTTTGGCACCGCAGGAAACGATAACTTGTGCCGGGGTATACTCCAATCCATTTTCTTTTTTCAACTTTTCGCAAATAGCTTCTTTCAACGCCGGCATTCCGGCAGCCGGAGTGTATTTGGTGAATCCCTCTTGAATCGCTTTAATACCCGCTTGCTTGATATTTTCCGGAGTATCGAAATCCGGTTCGCCAACTCCGAAATCGATTATCGGGATACCTTGTTTTTTCATCTGGGCAGCTTTCGCCGATATCGCAAGGGTAGGTGAAGCTTCTATTTTAGTGGTTCGGTTGGCTAATTTCATATACATTACCTCAGATTAATGGAGACTCAATGAATACATGTTTAATCATATATTATAGCGTATTCAAGGATATCCAACAATACTTACACTCGCGACTATAAACATAAATTAAGTTTTTTTGCTAATCCATTTTTTGTTATTTTATTTATTTTATGGTATGCTTTATAAAATAAGTATGCAATTTGAATCGAATGTCACTTCATAAGATAGCTATATGAAACATGATGCTATTTTTTTTAATATCGTTCTATCAATTTTCCTTCTGATACAGTTATCATTTACCCAGAATACTCAGCCGACAGTTTCAACCGAATCTACCATAACCATCATTAAAACTCCAGCCCAACTCCAACGCGAAGAACGAATTAAAAATGATTGGCCTAACCTTGCTCGATTCCGAGACGAAAATGCGAAACTCGGTTTACCTGTTGCGAAAGAAAACCGGGTGGTTCTTTTCGGCGATTCGATTACCGAACAATGGAGTATCGTATATCCCCAATTTCTCGAAGGGAAACCCTATGTCAATCGCGGGATTAGCGGCCAGACTACCCCACAGATGGTGATACGATTTCGGCAGGATGTTATTGCTTTAAAACCTAGAGTAGTAGTTATTTTAGGTGGGACGAACGATATTGCCGGGAATACCGGACCATCAACTTTAGAAATGATTGAAGATAATATTATGTCAATGTCGGAGTTAGCGCAAGCGAATAAAATCAAAGTTGTCCTCGCAGCAGTATTACCGGTTTATGATTATCCTTGGAAAAAAGGATTGAATCCGGCAGAAAAAATCGGAATATTAAATGAGTGGATTAAACAGTATTGCCAGAAAAAAGGATTTGTTTATTTGGATTATTATACTCCTTTAGTGGATGAACGGAAAGGCTTGAAATCGGAGCTTACCAGAGATGGTGTCCATCCCAACGTCGCAGGGTATAAAGTTATGGCGCCATTGACCGATAAAGCGATTATGAAAGCGTTACATCAGAGATAAGTGGAAAGCAAATTCACCAATGGTGAATTTGCTTAACTCGAATAGAATCACTGATAAATCAAGTTCTCTATTAGAGAGTTTGATTTTTTTTATATCAATATATCGATTAATTTAATCTTTTTTTATTGAGAAAGGAAACGAAATGATGAACGATGGGAATATACCAGTATTAAATGTTCACGGCGAAACCTTACCGGAAGCATGGGAGAAAGCGGTGTTAGCTTGCTGGAACCAGGGGATTGCGATTAAAACTGAATATGATAAGCCTGAAGATCCACCGAGCCGGGATTGTACTATGGTCATGGTATGTCTTGATCCATTTAAAGAGCCGCGAATCCATCGGTCGTTTCCCGCCGGATTGGAAGATTTGGAAATATATCGGCAGGAAGTGGTTAATGGAGTTCATGATCATTGGATTAAACCGGAAGAAGGGAAATGGACGTATACCTACCATGAACGATTGTTTAATTATAAAATCCAGGGACAGGTGATCAATCAGATCGATTATATTGTTAAGAAACTATCTGAGACCGGATATTCCCGGCGGGCACAGGCGATTACCTGGAATGTGTTAACCGATCCACCGACTGAAGACCCACCATGTCTACAGCGGGTTTGGTGTCGGATTCTACCGGATGAACAGGGGACGCTGGTTTTGAATATGAATACCCATTGGCGATCCCGGGATGGATATAAAGCCGCATTTATGAATATCTTTGCCTTAACCGATTTACAGAAACAGATTGCGGAACGGATAAGTAAAAAGATTAAGCATCTGGTTAAAGTCGGTCGGTATGTAGATATAGCCGATAGTTTTCATATCTATGGCAGTTATTTCTCGGATTTCGACCGGTTCCTGAAAACCGTTAAAACCCGGTCGTTTGAAGAGCGAACTTGGGATTCGGAATTTGCTGAACCGATGTTCGAAGATGGCAGGAAACGGCTAGAAGAGGAAAAAAAGCAAAATATCTAATTAGGAAATAACTTCAAACCCCACCTTTTTGTCGGTTATCTGACAAAAAGGGCTACTTATTATCCTCGATATTGTACCAAATAAAAGCGGAGTTAGACCGAACGAGATTGATCTCGTTCGGTCTAACTCCGCTAATAATTATTCCAAAATACCTATTTGCTGGTAACAGTATTTTTCCCAAACCGACCAGGGTAGGCACCGTCTTCTTTACTGCCGAGAATACCGGCATAAAGCGCATCGACAAATGATGGTGATGCAGCTACCTGTTTTAAGGTCTCTTTAATATCCTTTTTCAGTTCATCTTTCCATTTTAAGGCCTGATCAGAAGGGCAGAACGCGGTTTTCCCGAAGAATCGGAACGATTCTTTAACCGCACTTAAGGTGCCAATTCGGCCGATACCACTTATCGGCCCGCGAGAATAAACTTCATCAGTCGATGCAATAGTCGCCGCATCGACTCCTAATCCTGCCATTAACGAGAAATGATACGAAGTTGCACTTGCGGATTGAACCTTCTCTTCGGTATGAGTCATAAATCCGATCGGCTCACCAGCCCAGATCGGAATATCTACCAGTTCCCGTAACGCAGTGATTTTCGCGGTGTTATAATCAACATAGTTCTGTTCCATTTTCCCGCTGATGATAACCTCTGGTGAATAGCAAATCAATGGTTTTAAAAGCGGTTTAGCGCCAAGTTTCAATCCCAGTGCGGCAACAATCAACATACCGGCGAACGCTTTATATGCCGGGACACCGCATAATTCTTCATTAGTCGGGATATCGAACGGCATCTTATATTTCGCGGCTAATCGCATCGCTTCGGCGCCATCTACCGTTAATCGCGCTGGATCGGTACCTGCACCCAATGAACCATACGCGATATTAATTTTAGTTAAATTTGCGCCAAGGAATCCGGCCAGTACCAATATTTCCGGAGTGTTTAGTCCTCGATGTGCGCGAACCGACCATAAGGTTGAAGGAGATAACGATTCTTTAATCAAACTTAAGTTTGCATAGGTTAGGGGAGTACCATCGACTGCATCGGCCAGATATCCATCTGGTAACCCTTCAGTTCTAGCGCCCCAAGCGGGATCGAAATGCAAAACGCCATCAGCGCCCCACGCTTCGCAAATCTTGATATGCACTGCATCCATCATCGGGCAACCGGTACCATATTGAATAAATACTACCGGCTTCTGTGTTTTATATTGCAAACTCTGGGGATTGATATTTTGATTGGCATGCTTGAGGATTTCATGTAATTGATCGATTTCCTGCTGTTCAATCAATCGGGTATGTGCCGGTAATCGGCCTTGACGATAGAAATCGATTATCGTTTGGTCACTCAAATCCAGGTATTCGCGGGTAAACGGTAATGCGGTATATTGCTCTACCGACCCACCCAGCGATTCTAACTGGGATTCGGTTATCCGGGCGCGCTTAATGCCGGGAGAAGTTTTCCCTTTCGTCCATTCGACAATTCCGGTAGAAATCTTATTCAATAACTCATCGAGCTCTTTATCTTTAACGGCGAAACTATATCCCTCGGTTAAATCATGTTTTTGTTTTACTTTCCGCTCTAGAACCTGGGTAACTCCTTTAGCTTGTTCAATAAATGAAATCACTTCTTCAATCGGGGTTCGCGGTGGGAAACAGGCATCATATCCCAATTGCGGGCCCATTTCTGCGGTTACCGCCATCCCACCGATGGCAATCCGGGCTTTATCACGCAGCCCTTTTGCTTTAATCAGGTTCAATAAATTTCCGAGTAGAGTGGTCGTATCATATCCTACCGTTCGGCCGATTAATACGACATCCGGTTGATGAGTCCGTATCGCTTCAACCACTTCTTCAGCGAAAACGTCCGGAGGAAGGAGAACAGTCCGATGCTGCCGTTCATCAAGTTTCCGTTTGATTACTTTCAATCCAACATCATGGACCGGGTCTAATGGAGCTAATAATATCTTCATAATAAAACGAAGGATGACCGGTTGCGTTGCTCTCTAGGATGAAGGACGAAGGATTTATTTTCTTCCTTTCGTCCGAGCGGCAGCGATCCTCCTTCTTCCTTCTTCTATCATTCTTTCTCCAGCCAGGTATATTTCATTCCAGGGAGATGGATATAGGCACGAACACGGATATAAGCACCAATTCCGTTATGTTCTAAAGAAACAATATCACCGAATTCCAGATTCAGTTCTTTTAATAGTTCCGGAACCAGTTGTTTCGCTTCCTGTTCATCCCGGCAGATCAGAAAGGTTTCGATATCAATCGCATCAACGATTTTATTTTTTACTGACATAAAAATGATTACAGCAATTTCGAAGACCGATTACAACGATTGATCGCTGTAATCGAGTTGATTAATCTCCGTAATCTTTGTTTATCCTAGGTACGCTACTACATCGATTTCAATAGCTACATCTTTCGGCAATTTTGCTACCTGAACGGTTGTTCGTACAGGATAAGGTTCCGAAAAATAGGTAGCATACACTTCATTCATAGCCGAGAAATCAAGCATATTACTTAAAAACACGGTGGTTTTTACCACATCTTGCATGGAAGCGCCACTCGCTGCTAAAACCGCTTTCAAGTTATCCAACACTTGTTTGGTCTGATTCTTAATTCCGCCGCCGACAATGGTATTTGTTTTGGGATCGATAGGTATCTGGCCGGAAGTATAGATAAATTGACCGATTCGCATCCCTTGTGAATAGGGTCCAATCGCTTCCGGTGCATTATTGGTTTTAATCACATTCCTTGCCATATAATTAATTCCTTTCATTACTCTGACTAAGAATTTAGGACTTTGGACTTCGGACTGCCTATGTAACGCCGGCTTTTTTGCAAATGATATTCATCAATCCGACTAACGCTTTTACAATCAATCGAGTTTCATCTTCTAATAAGGCGCCTTCTTCATCAAGAGTCCCTAAACCAAGCGAAATATAGATATTCGCATCGTACCCGATCGTCGGGATAATTCCCATTTGGGCTAATCCGGATTGCAGGATATTCGATCCGGCATACATATCTTCAATCGAGAAAATTGGGATGCCCATCTGGTTATTTTTCCAGGTACGTTCATAATTGATTTCAACCGCGCCGGAGTTATAGGATTTACTGAATAGCAAATCCGGCTGGAATTTCTTCGGAAGTTTGGTAAACTCCTGTTTCACAATCTCAAATAGTTTATCTACCGGTTTGGTCATGGTTTTCGGTTTATCTTTCAATATTTTTAATGCAGCTAATAACCCGACCAAGGCTTCTTTACCCGGATCATTGGTAACATAAGCAGCTTTACCATACGAGAATCCGGCCCCTGACCGGTCGCTATGATAACCTAACGCGCGCCGAATCGGAACCATCGCATCTTCTTTACCAATAATCAACCCTACCGTCGGTGCACCGGAAGCTTTATCCATACTATATACGATAATATCGCCACCAAGTTTTCTGATATCCGATCCAACAAATGGAATGCCCCAAGCATTATCGATTATATACGGCACATTAAACTCATTTGCGATCGCCCCTAATCCTTTTTGCAGTTCCGGGGTACCTTGTTTATCTTTTGTTCCATATCCATAGCCGATAGTATCATATCCTAACGAAGTAATTGCACTTAATGAAGTATAATTGCGTTCCGCCACTTCATGAATTTTCTTCAGTGATTTTGGAACATCAACCTGACTTAAGAGCACTGCCGGATACTGTTTAATTCCATGAATCGGATACTTTGCACCGACAAGCGGGACTATTACAGTCGAAAGATTCTCTAATCGTTTTCCGTAGAAACCTAATTCACCGGCGGTTACTCCGCGGTCGGAGAAAATATCTTTATATCGCGGCGGGAAAGGTCGGCCATAACCGCCTTGATGATGCAGATGCCGTTCATATAACGCAATATATCGGGTAAGATAATTATCCCCTCTTCCTTGCATCGGCGGACTGGCTAAACAATCGAAACTTACCCAGAGCGCGGCTTCGCAGGTATTAATCGGTGCGGCATCATATTCATCACCATAACCGTCTTTAACAATTTCCCGAATATCTTCGATCAGGAACTTATTTTCGATTACTTGCCGGGACGCTTTATCCATAGCCTCTTTAACTTCCCGGGTTAATAAACCATGACAGCTTGAAACGCCACCGGTCAATCCGATTTTCCCTTTTAACGATGGGGGAAGGCCAATATCATCAGCGAACTGTTTCGCTTCCGCATAAATCTGTGCGGTTTGTTTGTGCAACTCTTTATACATCTGAAACCGATACTTGAAACCAGACATAGTGGTTCTCCTTAAAAAAAAGATTACTTTTTTTAGATTATTTATGCCTTGATAGGACTAATTATTATAGCCTAGATTGATTGATTTAAGATAGGGGATTCTTATACATTCGATGCTTGAAATCGAAGTTTACTACCGACAGCGAATCCGAGTTCTTTTCCGGTTTTCCGTGGTTCTGCATAAACAATAATATTTAGGTGGTTCGGCATATGGGATTCATCAAATCCTTTAATGGTACCAATCAGTTGGTCGCCACAATAGAGTTTGTCGCGTACCAGGATAACGCCACCTTCAGTAACCTCAAAAAAGCAGAGATAGGCGATTCGGTTCACCGCTTCTCCCAATTTCGGGACGGATTCGTCAGTTAAAATCAACTCATGTATCGAATATTTCGTTATTACTCGAGAGTAGGTCGAAATCAACCATAAACCCCGGCATTCAGCTTTTGCATCTAAGACATTCACTACTTCACCTTGGACTTGTTTCCGTTCTGCGTAGGCAGATAGGTTAACGAATTTTGTGGTATCCATAATATATAGTAAATCCGAAATTCGAATATCGAAATTCAAAAAATAAGGTTAATACCTAATATTCAAAAATCAAATCTTCGAATTTCATCTTAAATTAAGTGCGCGATATATTTCGTCGGATCCAATATCCTGAATCCGTTGTTGGGTTAATGATGAGAAGTTCGGTTTCGCTTCATCGAATTCC
>JBHGBB010000123.1:0-11984 GCA_041946755.1 bacterium
GCTTGTGGAAGATGTGGATACCTCCGGTGGAGTTATCCAAGGATGATGGGAAATCCGCCTGAGGCGGATTTCCCACCATCCGGCATCTCCACAAGCAGCGGTTTTCGTTATTTTTTGATAGTGCACCACTACCTGGAAGCATCCGCGGCGGCTAATCTCCTAGAATAGAAGCAAAAAGGAGATTGTCCACGATGCCGCATACTAAGGTTACTATTACCATGCAAGATATTTACCGGTATACGATTATTAAAGACGTCGCAGAATAACGCCTCACCGGATTACAAGCAGCAGCAATTCTGGGCTTAACCAATGTCCAGGTTTCCCGTTTAAAACAGCGGTTTCTGGCAGAAGGATTTGAAGGACTGCTCCGCAAACTACCTTCGGCTTCCCCGAATCAGCAGGTAACCGCCGCCGACCGCGCGACCATTATCCGGTTACGTCAAGACCGCTATTTTGATTTCAATATCAACCATTTTAAAGAAAAATTACATGAACTCCATCAGATTCATTACAGCTATAACACCATCCGTAAGATTCTGGTGGACGCCGGATTGCATGTGGCGCGGAAGAAGAAGGTGGTTCACCGGATGCGGCGGCGCATGTCCAAAGCCGGCATGCTGGTGCAAATGGATTCTTCCCAACATCACTGGTTACCGCAAATCCCAAAACCGTGGTGGTTAATCGCCATGATTGATGATGCTTCGAGAGAAGTGCCCGTAGCCGCGTTTGTACCCTCCGATACCCTTGTTTGCTAATCTGTAGGTCTTATGTCGTTTTATCGAAGCTAAAGGGCTCTTTATCAGTCGCTATGTCGATAAAGCCAGCCATTTTACGACCACGCGTCATGCGGACGTGCACGTTACGGTGCTGCCGGAACAAACAGATACCCAAACGCACTTATGTCACCCTGATCAAAAAACCATATATCCCTCCGACAGATCATCCTTGGCGGTTTTTTAAACTCGGCAAAAGTTTAACATATAGACAAGTTAATCACCTAAAATAATTTAAAAAAAAGCGGAGACCCAAGGTTGCTTGTGTCTCCGCTTGAAAAGCAAATAATTTCCGAATTATTGTTTAATTAAATAATTCGAATCGGATATATTTCCGCGACTCGATTTCTTTATATAACGGGGTTGATGTTGGTACTACGCTTATATTAACCGTTATCTGTTGAGCTGGTGGTCCTGGATCACTTACCGTTAAATCGGCAGTACCAGTACTTGTTGCGGTGAAAGTCACCGTTGCACCGGTAGTTGAACTCAGGTATCCCACAGCATCATTACTTAGCGACCAGATAAAGTTATTGGTTCCACCACTGGCCGAGAAATCTTTTGTTCCACCAATAGTAACATTTAATGGTCCGGTTGGGCTAACTCCTAATGGTAATGCACCTACGTAATCGGCACCACCACATAACGGTACTCCACTAGGACCAGCAGTACTAAATGCAAAGGTTCTAACATCTAAAAGATCTGAACTTGCTGGGTCTAGCGATACGAAATCCGGATCTGCATAAATGACACCTGCATTAAGGGTTACATTTTCTGAGGTTATAGCACTCAAAGCATAGGTGCCGGTATTAACAAACGCAGAATAATCGGCTGTTACACTAGCGGTAGTATCTCTATTAACCAGCCCTGTTCCATTTGGACCAGAGCTACTTGCTAGAATAACATTGCTCATATTCACCGTTGGAGCTCCAGCATCACTAGCAATAAAAAACGCTGTGTCATTTGCATTACGAACCAGGATGGTCACATTTTCCATATTCATCTGCTGCCCTATTTGCTGACTTAACAAATACCCATACTTATTGGCAACAGTTTCTGAAGTAAGGATAATAGTATTGGTAATACTTATCGGAATACCTGTAGTGGCTCCATAGTATGAAGTTATACCATTAGCTTTATTCGAGTCAATCAGCACGTTATTGAAACTGACTCTGCCCGGATTGGCTAATTCACCTCCGCAGAAAATCGATATGTCACCATTGCCAAAGTTATACCATCCGTTACCGATAAACTTAACCGGATTTGCTTTGGTACCGTTGATATCATAGATACATCCATCAGTCACCAGCTGGAATCCAATCCGATCGTTAAACGAGAATACGCATCCTTCGTTTATCTGACAGGTGAAGTTACTAAAATCGGGATAGAATGCTAGTCCATCTGCACTTGTATAAGCTCCAGCAGAACCCGTAGGTCGGTTGTTACTGACGATAACTCGAGTTAAATTAATATTGGTATTTCCATAGACCCAAATTCCGTCATCTCGGAACGGTACCGCAACAAGCGGGTCAAAATTGACTTTGGCTAATCCATCGGTGGTAACCGGATTATTACTGCCATCATTCGGGCATACCAGAATATCGGTTAAGTTGACATTAATAGTAAAATCCGTTGCCGCTGTAGCACCCGAATTAACTTCTATACCCCATCGAGCGCGGGTAGCACTCATGTCTGTTGTAGAAGGAATAAATGTTAAGTTCTCTAGGTAGACATCCATCGGATTTGGTGTACCTGAAGAGCGAATACCTACTGCTGCACTACCAACTCCAGCAGAAGCGCTTGCGTCCCAGTTTTTTACTAAAGTGACTATCGGTCGAGTTCCTTGACCGATTATTGCAAGCGATTTACTATCAATCAAAATTGCATCGGCGTTATACGTACCGCTAGCGACGAGAATGGTATCGCCGGAAACTGCAGCGACACACGCTGCACTTATCGTCGAATAAGTTCCCGGAACATTAAGTACCGTACTCGAACCGAAAACAGCTAATCCTAATATACCAAGTATTATTATACAAAATATTTTTTTCATTTATATTTTGCACCTCCTTTCATTAATAAAATAAAAATACCTTAAAATATTAATTGAGTTTACTCCTAAATCTAAATTTTGTCAAGCTTTTTCGCATAAAATTCTCTTATTTCTATCAATTCAATTATTAATATCCTGCTGGTGCTGGTGGTTCACCCCATTCATTAGGATATTTCCCTGTAGCACCAAGCCGAAGAATATCACCGTTACTAACAGTTCCATTCGTTGGGTCATAAAATTCCCAGGCATAATCTTGTTTTAGATCAGGACCAGCACTGCTGAGTCGCCATATCCTTTGATATAAACCTGGAACCCAACTATAGTTCCGATCATGTTGCGTCTGTTCATCACAGTAGTCATAAGTATCATAGACATCAGAGCCAGATGATCCCCCAACTTCACGTTGTGGAACAAATGGATCGGGTTTCGGTACTTTACTGATATAAGCAATCGGAGTAGTTAAACAATTAAGTCGTTTAGAAACCGGCTTGTTATAGTCAGTGATCCAAGGAATATTCCACATCGGGTATTGAGAGTTATCCGTATAATACGATTCTAGTGCTAGCGACAGTGAACGCATCTCTCCTTTAGCACGGGATACTTTCGCGCGAACTTGAGCGGCTAAAAAGTTCGGGATGGCGATTGCGGCTAGAATTGCGATAATTGCCACTACAATCAGTAGTTCAATTAATGTAAAGCCATGATAATCTTTTTTCTGCATAATCTTCTCACCTCGATTCTATTTTTGATTTTATTCCATTATAATTCATAACATACTCAACTTGATTTCGTCAAATAAAAAAAGCGGAGTAATGAAAATCATTACTCCGCTTAAAGAATAGACTAGCTTAAATAAGTTGTGTGTTTATTCGAAAATTTCGAATCGGACTTCTTTCGTTTCCAGGGTATCGTTAAATAATGGTGCACCAGTCGGGGTTACAGAAACCGGGATAACCGCCGTTTGAGCAGCACCATCAGTGATCGTGATATCTCCTGAAGCTGCAGTGGTTGCTGGGGTAAATGTTACCGCAGAACCGGTACTCATATCCAAGGTACCCACGCCACCGTTCACTACCCAGTTATAAGGTTCTACACCACCGGAAACAGTTAATGCTACTGTTGTGCCACCCGGTTGGGTATAGATAAATTTCGGTGAATAATCTAGTGGCGCAATGATTTCATCGCACCCTTTCCATGGAGCACTTAAACTTCGAGCATCACCATCAAAATCAGTGGTAATAGCTATTGGAGAAGTAATCGGGGTTCCTGGGGTTAACGGTGCCGGATTCAGACCGGAGAAATGTAAATCCGTTGGTGGAATAATTACTCCCGTGCTTGTAGTCGAATAACTCCAATGGTCTGGAGTGGTGGTAATCGGGTCTACACTTTGTGAATTTGCATCTTGGCTACTTAATGCTTTCCAGTCGTTGAAGGTGCTATAAATACTACCACCAACATAAGCCATTACTGGCGGAGCATTTGTATCGGACGATGCGATAGCCCAGTCGTTATAATCGGAAACAACATGTGCGACATCGCTATTATTAGCTAAATATAATACGCTTCCACCAACCTGTTCCGTTCGAACAATATTATTTTTCATGGTGAATGTTCCGGTATATGCAACGGCAGGATTAGTAGTTCCTAAACCGAATGCATAACATTTATCCGGAGTAAACGCCCAACCATTAAAATTCGGTAAACTAATCGAATTGTGGAATAGGTTTACATTTGCCATACTTGATAGCACGAAAACACCACGGTAGTTTTCATTTACTGCGGTATGTGATGTGGAGAGTAAACTAAATCCACCCATCATATTGTTGTAAATGTTATAGGTGCAGGTTCCGGTTCCTTGTCCAGCGAGTGCAATAATACTCAGTCCGAAAGATAGACTTGATGGTGCAGCGCTCGCCGAATAGTTTCTGGTATATAGATTATCGAAATTGTTATCGTAGATATCGATAGTCCAGTTAGCGGCGTTATTGGCCCCTTCATGATAAATCGCTCTACCACCTTGCTGTCCTGGCGGGCCATATAGTCTGAATCGGTTATTTGAAATTGTCCCACTTCCACTGGTTAATAACCGAATGCCATCGCGTACAGCATAAATGGTATTACCGGTAATTGTGTAACCAGTTTGCGCTGTGCCTGATGGAGCACTTCCGAAACTACCAATACCTTCACCAACAAGACTAGCGGTAGCTTGCAGATAACAATTCTGTACTGTCCAATTATCCGGAACATAAGCGTTACCCGCATATGTAGTTACTGCAGCAAATGCTACGCAATATTGATAGTTATTGTAAGTAGAGTAATTGTAGAACTTACAGTTTTTTATCGTTACATTATCAGTATCACCATATACATAAACGAGCCGAGCATACATTAAGTTACCGGTATTTCCAAGAACATTTCGAATGGTTAGATCTTGGGAATTACTGCCATTATTTGATCCATCGATGGTAAATCCATCCATTTTCTTAACCTGGACAGTTCCATCACCAGTAGTTAATCCACTTAAGAGGCATCCAACTAAAATATGAGCGGATACCGTATTGTCGCCGGCTTGTAAAAAGGTTACCGTAGGTTGAACACCGGCAGCGGGTTTGATGGTAATGGTATTCCCAGTACCCACAGTATTACAAAATGCTACACTAGTCGCTTCGCTGAGATCGGTTGCAATTTCGAGAGTCCAATTTCCGGTATTCGCGGTGGCATTAAAATCGAGTGATGCTTCATATAAACTGGCATAATCACAACCAGTAGTACCAACCGTTGAGGTTCCTTGTCCTCCCCCAGTACTATACTTGGTCGCATAGCTAAAACTGAAACAAAGTACTACCATTGAAATAATAAATAGATATTTCACTAATTTCATTACCTGCTCTCCTTTCTGAGCAATAATTGATTGGTTTAATTTATCTGTTTTTAAACTTATAATCATAATCCCTCCTTTCTATCCTCTACTATTTGTATATCTCACTCTACTATTTGTATATATTAAGTATATATCAAAACTAATATTGTCCCTGTTTACTGGTTCGATACACTCCACCGCGGCTAGTAACTCCATTTGATGGGTCATATGCCATTAAACGAACATCTCCTTCTGGACATAAAGGTGGATTGTCTACATAAGTTCGAATGCCAAGTGTACCCGCTCCGGTATAACCAGTAAAGAATTTTCCATAAGGACCTGCAGACCATAATGACCAATATGAGGTGTGGTATAAATCGCTCAAGAAAGGTCCCCCGTTTGCATCGCTTGCAGTTATAAATTTGTTCCAAGTATACATAAAATATCCGATTCCCCATTTTGCTTGTGCATCATGGCCAGAGAAATGGTATGGATCTTTTGGAATCGAGGTAAGATATGCAATTGGTGTGGTTAAAACATCAAATCGACAAGGACTGTAATCGTCTACACCAAAGACTCCATTTTTACCACCACCATATGGGTTTGAGTCATAAATCGGATACGAATTTGCATCGACATTATACGCTTCTATTGCGGTAGCAAGTGTACTGAACTCGCCCTTAATCCTTGCTGTTTTAGACCGAGTTTGAGCAGCTAAGAAGTTTGGAATTGCGATTGCTGCAAGAATTGCAATAATAGCTACAACGATCAACAATTCGATCAAAGTAAATCCGAGTTTATTATTTAAATCTTTCAGCATAGTTTTAATTTTTACCTTTCATTTCCCAATAATATTTTGGGAGTAAACAACTAAATGAATTCTCGATAAAAAATATTATTTTCACCACCTTTCTTTTCAAGAGATTGAATCATTTTATCTTAATCTTGTAACGCAATTAACCGCTGTTCTTATTATCTGGACTGCTAATTAGTTAAGATATATTTTACATTTATAGTTATTTATTAATATCCAACTCGACAATAACTATTGCACAAAAAATAGATTTTGTCAAGTTTTTTTTATATTTTTTTTGATTTCATTGATATTATTGAATTTTATTATCTATCTGGAATTGAATAACTTAATGCGGATTATCTTTGTATAGACAATAATTATCGTTAATTTGTTATTATGTAATATATGCATTATAAACTATATTTTATATCAACAATATATTGACCTCATTTTTCCAATTTAATACTAGTATTAAACGTCCGATTCATTCATTATGTAGTTATATCTGTAATTATGCGATGTAATTAGTTTAAGAGCTCTTTGCCCGAATTGGTTCGACCAATTCGGGTTATAACTCACTTCTTGTCAACGAAAATAAGTAACATAATCAGCTCACCTGTGCAAAAAACTGCACTATTTTTCGATGGTTTTACAGATACAATAATTAAAAAAGTGTATATTGATTTAGCTAGAACATTGAAATAACTAATGTTAGTTAAATATAATAGATTACTGGCATAAATTCTGCGAATAATATGGTAAAACATGGTAAAACTAATTTAAGGATGTGACCTTATGCTGCTAAACGATTCGCAAAGATCTTTAGAAACATATCTTCACCAAATAAACTTAACTCCCTTATTGACTCCTCAAGAAGAAAAAAGATTAGCTATTCTCATGCGGAAAGGAGATGAAATAGCGCGAAAACGGTTTATTGAAGCGAACCTCCGATTCGTGGTAAAAATAGCAAAAACTTACAAAAGTTTTTCGATGTCGCTGCTTGATTTGATTCAAGAGGGGAACATTGGTCTCATCGATGCAGTCGAACGGTTCAATCCGAATTTAGGATATCGCTTCTCAACGTTTAGTGCATATTGGATTCGACAAGCAATTCAACGCGCGATCGCAAAAAAAGCCAGAATGATCCGCCTACCGGTTAGGAAATTCCGGGCAGTAGCGAAACTCGAACAATTCCGGGACCAGTTCTGGTTATTGCATGCCCGCTATCCGGAAATCGAAGAAATAGCCAAACATTTCCGAACCTCAGTTGCCCAGATAAAGGCGCTATTAAAATCCAAAGATGCGATGTTATCTTTAGATACTCCGTTAGAAGATGGAGTAAATCATTTCGGAGATTTAATCGAAAATAATGAAGAAGAACCGCCGCGCGATACTGCTAGTAATAACCAACTTCATGATCGTATCTATGCGATTCTGGAAGGATTATCGGTTCGGGAAAGGAATATTCTCTTATCCCGATTTGGTTTCCTTGATGGTGAAGAAAAAAGTCTGCGAGTAATCAGTAAACGATTTGGCATGAGTCAGGAAGGAATCCGGCGGATCGAGCAGGGTGCGATCGCTAAACTACGTCGATCTTCAGCATGTTACCAGCTTCAACCATTGTTGCAGTAAGTTTCATCCAATAAAGTAGGTCGGCAGAAGGAAGTGAAGAGGAGGTAAGGTAATATCTTCTGCCGACTTATTTTTTTGCCGCATTACTACCCAGTATAATCTACATCTCCACCCATACTTTTTCTTTATTATTTATCGCTAAAATCTTTTTTTTCTATTGACAATCGCACTACTCTTGCATTATAGTAAACAAAAAAAGGATTCAGAAAGGTAGATTTAGAATAAAAACCGATGTTTTTCAGTAAAAAATCATTAAATTTAGCTATTATTATAAGTAGTTTAGTATTCTTTTGCAGTACAATCTCCGTTTCACCTGGTGCTACCAAGAAAAAAACTACTCGAACTACATCACGGAGAATAACAAAGCCGACAATAGTAAAACCGATGATTGAAGAGATTATCTATTGGCCCGGCCCGGAAAATACCAGTATCACCATCGATTTAAATGGTGCGGTTAAATATCAGACCAGCGACTTATCCGGTAAAATGGGGCTGGTCCTCCAAACCGAAAATGCACCGTATAAAGAGGAGAAAAAAACCATTTATGTTGCCGATGGTTTAATCGATTCCATAAAGGTCGTTCCGCAAGGGGCAGGATGCTCGATAACCATTACCTTTACCACTCCAACCGACTATGAAATCAAGAAAACCGGTAAGTATCAGAATAAACCGGATTTATTGATTATTAATGTTACCCGGCCGGAATCATTACGGGTCAAAAAAATCGATGTCGATAATTTGCAAAAATGGGAAGAGTCAACCAATGGAAAATTGGTTATCATCGATCCCGGGCATGGTGGATTCGATTATGGTGCGGTTGGATATAATGGATTAAGAGAGAAAGAGATAACGCTTGATTTGGCGTTCCGGTTGAAAAAAAGGTTGGAATCGCTACCTAATATTCGAGCGGTATTAACCCGAGATGGCGATTATTATGTTTCGCTAAACCGGAGAAGACAAATTGCCGCGCAATTGGTTAATAAACTCGCTTCGAAGAATGTCGAGAAGAAAGCGGATATTATTTTTGTCAGTATCCACTTAAATGCACCGCAATATTCGGGGAATCGGACTGCACGTGGGACCGAGATTTATTTTCTTAATTTCAGCGGCGAATCGGATGAAGCCTCAAAATATGTAGCTAATTTCGAAAACGAAGCGGATTTGGGATTTGAATCCGAACGTTTGACCGATGACCCGATGCTCAATGGCGTTTTAGCGGAAATGATGATGCAGGGATTTGTTAATGAAAGTAGTATCCTGGCGGGGACAGTATTAACCAATGTGAAACAGATGACGATGTTGCAAAGCCGGGGTGTGAAGAATGCCCGATTTGCAGTGTTAAAAGTACCGACTCCGAGTGTATTACTCGAAGTCGCGTTTATCACCAATCCTTATGAAGCGCAATTATTAATCGATGATGGATTTAAAAATACCGTTATGGATAAACTGGCGAATGCGATTTATGCCTTTTTTTATGCACGACCGGAAATGGAACCGCAACCCTCATAATCCAGTCTAATCCTGCTCACTCTTGCATAAAGGTATCTCCCTATAGTAGATTATTTATCAAATCGAATTCTATTTCAGGTAACTACCCGATTTGATAATCCTATTGGGTATCAAGTAAGAGATCTATCGTAAATCAAATTATGGAAATTAAATCATTATTAATGCAAGCATTAGATTCAACCGTTATTAAACTACAAACAGCCGGTAAAATTCCGGCTGACCTGAGGTTGAATATCGCCGTGGAACAACCGCGAGATACTAGTCATGGAGATTATGCCACCAATCTGGCAATGCAACTGGCGAAACCGATGAAGCAGTCTCCGCGGGTAATAGCGGAACTGCTTCAAGATAGTCTGCTTGAAGAAAAAATCGGATTCATCGATAAAATCGAAATTGCCGGAGCCGGGTTTATTAACTTCTATATCAAGGCAGAGCAATTCACCGATATTATTAAGCGAATCGACCAGCAGCGGGAACATTATGGGAAATCGAATCTCGGTGCCGGGAAAAAAGTTAATATCGAGTTTGTTAGCGCCAACCCTACCGGCCCTTTGAATGTAGTCAATGCCCGGGCCGCCTCGGTCGGGACCGCACTGGCGAATCTTTTAAATGCGGTTGGATTTCAAGCGCAGAAAGAATCGTATATCAATGATGCCGGAAATCAAGTAACCTTATTCGGCGCTTCATTACAAGCCCGATACTTCGAATTATTCGGTATTCCGATCGAGTTTCCGGAAACTGGATATCAAGGCGATTATGTTAAAGATATTGCTGCAGCAATCAAATCGGATCCACGAATAACCAAGTATACGCATCCGCAAGATATTCCGGTCGCAGTGTTTAAAGATATCGGGTTAGAGACAATCCTGGCACAACAGAAAGAGAACTTGAGCCGGTTCGGAGTAGAGTTCGATTGCTGGTTTCCGGAAAGCAGTTTGCATGCCACGAAGAAACTCGATGCAGCTCTCCAGATACTGCAATCGCGGAATTATACCCATACTACTGACGGTGCGCTCTGGTTTAAATCGACTGCGTTCGGTGATGAAAAAGACCGGGTATTGATTAAAAAAGACGGGGTGCCAACCTATCTGTTGGGAGATATTGCATATCATTTAGATAAATTCGAACGTGGATTCGACCGGGTAATCGATTTGTGGGGACCGGACCATCATGGCCATATCTTACGGACTAAAGCGGCTATTCAAGCGTTAGGATATCCGCATGAACATTTTGAAATTATCATCGTCCAGCAGGTGAATCTGCTGCGCAGCGGTGAAAAAGTTAAAATGTCGAAACGAGCCGGGAAAATCGAAACCTTATCCGACCTGATTGATGAAGTCGGAGTCGATACCGCAAAATTCTTCTTTCTCCTGCGAAGTACCGACAGCCATCTCGATTTCGATTTAGAGTTAGCCAAACAGCAGACCAATGAGAATCCGGTATATTATGTTCAATATGCCTATGCCCGGGTATGTAGTATATTCAATCAGGTGAAAGAACGGAATGGAAACATCCCATCGATTGCAGAAGTCGATTTGAGTGTATTAAAATTACCGGAAGAAATCGAGTTGATTAAATTGCTGGGGAATTTTCCGGATGTAATTGAAAAAGCCGCGGTGAATTACGAACCGCATCGCGTCCCGCATTATCTGATGCAACTGGCAGACGTATTTCATGCTTATTATAACCGGCATCGGGTCATCTCCGAGAATATTGCCCTGACCAATGCGCGCTTGATTCTTATGCAGGCAATAAAAATAGTTCTACAGAATGCGTTTAAAATCTTGGGTATTTCCGCTCCGGAACGGATGTAATATTTGGAACTATTGCAATAAGATATTGATTGGAGTTTGGTTTTTTTTAATACCTATGCATACTATCTATGTATATACTCCGGGAGAAGGAGTTCGATATAATCAATTAGAACGGTCGGCAATCAAACGGGCGTTGGATGATGAGACCGCCATCCTCTGGGTGGATTTGGAAGCGCCGGATGATGAAGAAATCGATATTTTAGTTCATGATTTCAAGTTCCATGCATTATCGATCGAAGATTGTATCTTTCCGCAGAACCGGCCGAAAATAGAAGAGTTTCCGGATTATTCTTTCATAGTATTTCATGCGATTTCATATGATCCGACTCTTGAAAAAGGGCTGGGGTTCAACGAACTGGATATTTTTATCGGCAAAAATTTTATTGTTACGGTGCATGATGAGCCGTTAAAAAATGTTACCGGAACCAAAGCGCGATGTAAAGAGAAACAGGAGATCATGAAAAAAGGGCCGGATTTCCTGCTCCATTTGCTCCTGGATTCGATTGTCGATAGTTATTTCCCGATTCTCGACCAGATGGATGAAGAG
>JBHGBB010000124.1:0-11968 GCA_041946755.1 bacterium
ATTAAACTATAGTTTAATATATGCAGAGGAAACTGGAGATACCTATAGTTTCCTCTGCTTATTTTCCTAATTTCCGAAAAGGTTTTCGGAAATTAAATAACTCTGCTAAATCTAAAATTATTTATTATTCAGGAGGTGATTTAACATGTTGAAACAATATAAAATTATATTTATCGCTGCAGTTATAATTTTAGGAGTTTTCGGTACTGCATCGGCTGACTGGTATTATGGAGATTTCCAAACCGGAATCGATGGCTGGTTTAAAGATTGGGAAAATAACGCTACGCTTTCCGGTGTACAGCAGGTAGCTGCAGCAGGTACTAATGGTTGTTTACAATGGGTAGTAACTTGCACTAGTACTACGGGCAATGCGGATATAACCTGCGCACCATTTGGTAATTACGGTTGGAATTTTGCCGGTGAAACAACGATGGTAGTAAAACTCGCATTGACTGGTACCGTTGCTTCAACGCAAGTCGCATTTTATTCCAAATCCGGTGGCAGTTGGAATAGTGCACCGTTTGTTTATCATTGGCAGCTCTGCGATGGGAATTTCGTTACGTATACGTTTCCAATAGATTCAACGTTTGTCGTGTATCCGGACCAAGTTTCATTCCCGATTATTGTCGGGGTGTTTTTAAACAGCGCAGGAGTGGTAACAACGCAACTTGATTATGCGAAATCGTTGGGTTCGTTGGTCCCATTAGAAACTGGTGTTTATGCAGAATTTAAAAACTGGTTTGATCTCTCCCCATGGTCGGTAACGGGTAATGGTCAGGCAATTAAAGACCATACTACTGTCGCTACTTCTGGATTACATTTGGATAACTCCGGAGTAGGAACATTATGGTATGTCAGTTTAGCCAGTACCGCTTCAGGAGTAAATAGCGGTGGGCAGATTCGGGATTCTATTTCAGCGGATACATATCGTGCGGGAACGTTTGTTGAATGGCGGATTGCAATCGAAACTACTGCAGGACCAGTAGCTTATTCAGCAAGCGGTGCGTTAATTTCTTACGATTATGGCATAGGATATTGGTTCGCTGTACCGCAGACATTTATCGTTGATGGTCAATATCATACCTATGACTGGAGTACAACCGGGGACTATAATATTAGACAGTTGTATTTAGAGCTATATGGTCATGGTGAAACAGAACTTAAAGTTACTATTGACTGGATTAAAGTAAAGACTACCGGAACACCAAAAATCTATACTGGTGGAACCGAAGTAGCATTATATAACGATCCTGCGAATGTGATTAGCAAGGACCCGGGTCAAAGTCAGACCTTCTATGTATTTCGAGGATTAGCGCCATTTACCTGGAGTATGGTTACTGTCTATGGAACTCCGGGAACGTTGAATACTGTTAGCGGTGGGACCGTAGTCTTTACCGCATCAAGTGGCGGTGGTGGTGTCGGTTATATTATGGTAACCGATGCTGATGGACGTACTCATCGTACACCGAATATCGAAGTCAATCCGACTTCAGCACCATTAGCTATTGAACCTCAAACAGCGATAATTCATAGAGCGTTGTTTGAATAATAAATTAGTTAAGTTGAGGAACCTTATTTCTCCGGGAGAAAAGATATCTCCCGGAGAAATATCTTCACTTGATAATAATGCACTGTATTTTTGGGAGGTGAACGTAAATGAAAAATAGAAATTATGGGTTTACCTTAATAGAATTGCTGATTGTCGTAGCGATAATCGCTATTTTAGCGGCAATTGCGATTCCCAACTTTTTAGCCGCGCAAACGCGGTCGAAAGTAGCGCGAGTCCAATCAGAAGAACGAACTATTGCGACAGCACTAGAATCCTATTATGTAGATAATACCATGTATCCTTGGTATGTGGACCTTCATACTGGCGCTGGTCCAAATCCGAATAATCTACCCCAGAACAATTGGACTTGGTTGGGAATGCCATTAAGTTTAAGCACTCCGGTTGCTTATATCTCCAGTGCGCTGCTTTGGGACCCATTTCCGGAATTTTCTGGTAACTCTAAGATGCAGAATACGTACCGATATATGGATAATAATATAGCCGTTTACTTATTTGACAGTGGTGGTGATTGGCTATGGCTTGGTCCTACACAACAAGATGCACGACAGTTTATCGGACATTGGGCATATCCATATTATGAATCAATGCCATATCCATATCCATATACGGCAAAACAATGGATGGTAGTTAGTAATGGACCGGATAGACAATTCCAGGATTGGAAAGCGTATGACCCGACGAATGGGACGATTAGTAATGGAGATATAGAACGATTCGGCCCGTAATACAACACAGATATTCAAGTTCAGTTCTAGGGTAAGTAACGGAAACAGCAAGGGAATTGGAATAACCTCAATTCCCTTTTTTTATGGGTAATCAATAATAGCTTACATAAACAGGATATAAAAGAATAATTGCTTGGGAGCCTTTATGAAACTAAATATAGGAATATTCTGTTTAATGCTAATTTTCGGCATTACTTGTTCTGCTGCTGTTCCCCAAATGGTTCTATTTGATAGTTTCGAAGATAACAGTCAGTGGAAGATCAATAATTTCTCAGATCCCGGAGTTATCTCACAAACTGCTCAAAATGTTACCGAGGGGAAGGAATCGCTCAAACTCGAATTCAAGAATACCGGAAAAGAGAAAGCTGCTATCTCACGAGAGACCAATCAGGATTTATCAGAATTTACTGCCTTATTAATGGATATAACCAATGCTACTAGCGCTGCTCTCGAAGTAGCGGTAGCATTTCAGACCGGCGGTAGCTGGGAATGGTTTGAATCGAAACCGCTCTCTCTAAAACCGAGACTAAATAAAAACCTTCGGATCGATTTGACCAAATCGCATTTTAAGTGTTCGGTAAGTGATTGGAAATATACTGAAGCTATCGGTAGAAAAAATCAGTTGAAATCGATTTCTATTCTTATTTTTCCTAAAGATACCAAGCAAGCAACGGTATATCTGGATAACCTCCGCTTTGAAAAAGCAGCAGCACAAATAGCTAAACATGATGATATTGAACAACCATCCATAATGAAATTTAGTTCTATGATTCAGATATCAGCACCTAAAATAATTAAGATTATTCCGTATACTACGCAAGTTAAAAAATATAGCAGATTCGAAGCGATAGTCCAAGTAATTGCCAGTTATAATAATCCGTTTGATCCCAACGATATTGCGCTTGATGCGAGGTTTACCAGCCCTTCCGGTAAACAATATAACCAACCGGGATTCCTTTATGCCATCGAATCCAGCAGTAAGGGAGATATTCCGATATGGAAAGTCCGGTTTGCACCGAATGAGCTTGGTAACTGGACCTATACAATCACCGTTAACAACCAAATTGGAATAGACACTTCTACTCCGCATTCATTCTTATGTCAACCCAGTGAAAATAAAGGGTATATCCAAATCAATAAACAGAATCCAATCTATTTCCAGTTTGAAAATGGCGATTTTTATTATCCTATCGGAGCCAATGTCGCCTGGGCGGCGAAAGATGTTCCGGGAGATTATCAACGTTGGTTACCGAAATATGCAACAAATGGCGCTAATTTCGCTCGAATTTGGATGAGTTCTTGGGGACATCTTGCCCTGGAATGGAAATTGAGTAAAGAATATCCCGGCTTGGGTTTATATAGTTTAAAAAATGCACAACGATTAGACAAGGTTATCGAAATCGCGGAGAGAAATGATATTTATGTTCAATTAGTGTTAAACTACCACGGTCAATTCAGTTCCACGGTTAATCCGAATTGGGATGATAATCCGTATAATAGTACCTTAGGCGGACCGCTGAAAAAAGCGGAACAGGTATTTACCAACGAAAAAGCAAAACAACTATTTAAACAGCGATATCGATATATCGTTGCCCGGTGGGGATATAGTCCGAATATCATGGCTTGGGAACTATGGAACGAAGTTAAATTTACTGATAATTATAATGAGAAAGTCGTTGGTGATTGGCATCAAGAAATGGGGAGTTATTTGAAATCGATTGATCCGACGAAACGGCTGATTACATCGAGTTATGCCGATGGCGCTTGGGATAAACCGGCGATAGATTATGTGCAGATCCATATGTATATAAAAGATTTGATCGGAGCGACCCAAACCGGTTCAAGAAAATATGAACAATATCATAAGCCGGTTTTCTTTGGTGAGTTAGGCTCAAATGCATACACCGTACCGAAAGATGCTGCCGGAATCGACCTCCATAATTCACTATGGTCATCAGCGATGACTAATCAGGCTGGTGCGGCAATGTTTTGGTCTTGGGATAACTATATTGAACCCTATAATCTCTATCATCAATTTCAAGACTTGGCTCATTTCATTCAGGGTATTGACCGCGGTAAACTAGAACTAAAACCGATATCTAGTCGGGTAAGTACCGAATCCATTAAATATGTAGACGTAACTTTCGGGCCGGTGCTTGGTTGGGAAGCATCGACTAAAAGTGAATTTATTGTCGGTCGAAATGGAACTGTTACTAATATTGATGGATTATCCAGTTATTTCCAAGGACCCAGGCATCAGGATATGAGAATCATTCCAGTATTTAAACTTGATTGTATAGAAAACAGCCAATTTATCTTAAAAATCAATCAGGTTTCTGGTGTTGGAGCCGGACTAACAGTATATGTGGATGATACCGTTAAGGTTACCCAAGAATGGCAACCGACTCCGGATAAGAAGGGTATCTATCAAGTAGCTCCGATTTCGGTGAATATCCCAATAGGAAAACATATAGTTAAAGTTGATGTGGATGATGGTGATTGGATTGAGGTCGGCGATATAACCATCACCAACTATGCATTATCGGTTCGAGCATATGGTATTGGCGATTTACAGCATGCGTATCTTTGGGTCCGAAATCAGGAATATACCCCGGATAATTTCTATGCCGGGAAACTATCGACACCAATCAACCATGCAAAACTGGAAGTTCAAAATCTATTACCTAGAAGTTATACGGTAGAATACTGGGATACCTATACCGGGAAAATAATCCAGCGAGAGAATAAAACCAGTACTGGTTCGTTATTACTAGAATTACAAGAATTCGATAAGGATATTGCAGTAAAAATATTTTAATTATAGACCGATAAGAAGGATTATCATGCGCAAATTCAGATTGATTGGAATAATAATGATTATTTTCATTTTGGCTTCTATTAGCCATGCGACACCATCGAATCGGATTCCATTTCATGGTTCCGATTATTATGTTTTCGGAGCCGATCTTGCCTGGTTACAAGGGCAGTACGACCATGATTTTGGATTAAATCACCAACATACCGGTTGGGGAGTCTGGTATTCCAGTTCTAGTAATCGAGCTACTACGGATAGTTATTTTTCCGATTTAACCACTATGGGAGTTCGTGTCATTCGAGTGTGGCTTTGGGAAAATCTGGAAGGATTATTATTCGATGGAGATAGCACCTTTGCGACAGTAACCGGAGTTCATTCCGGGATGTGGACCAATCTGGACTATTTTATGAGTCGCGTTAGTACCTATAACTTAAATGTATACTGGTGTTTATCAGGTTCATATTTAAGTCCTGAAAGTGGACTCCATTTTAGCATAGTAACTTCACCGAGTATTCGCCAATCATTTATTAACAATGCCGTTATTCCGTTTACCAATCGATATAAAGGGCATCCGAACATCTTTGCATTCGATTTGATGAATGAGCCGGAATCTGATATTGCCGGCAGTAATGGGAATTGGTCGGCAACCGGGTCGGATTGGACTACGATGCGGATATTTCTCGCTTCTTGTGTAACTTCAATTCATAACACCGATTCCACGAGATTGGTTTCTTGCGGTTCTGGTTGGCATAGTTATCAGAATCTCTTATCAGGTTTATACACCGATTTAGGCTTGGATTTTTATGATTTTCATGAATATCGGGATGATGGATATATTTCCAATTACTCGGTTTTATCTACTGCTCTTGAAGGAAAACCTTGTATTCTTGGTGAATATGGACAAGCTTATGGTACCTGGAATGATGATACCCAGAATAATGCCGATACCAATTTCATCAATAATGCCTGGAATAATGGTTATGCCGGATGTTTAGTCTGGCAATATAATTATCCCGGAGCAACGGAAGTGCATACCCTAATAAATAGTAACGGTTCATGGCGACCGGTATGTTATACCATGAGAAATTTCGCTATGACCCATGCAGTTCCGGTAGTTTTAAGTCGATTTACCGCAACGGTAACTGATTCTATCCCAGAATCTAAAGTTAAATCAACTGGGGTTGTACCGAACGAGATAATATCTCGTTCGGTCTTGCACCGGGAGTAAACAGCCAAATAGAAGTGGAAATATGTAGACACCCATAGCAGCCTAATGGATCCGATTTATTACTTCGTTTGGTTGATATTGTATCGTAAACGATTTATTTTATTTAAGTTATGCAATATTTCTGTATACTCATACTAATTATGATGCTTTTTTCAACTGCAAATGCGGGGTTTATTGCCGTAGATAGCACTAATTTTATGCTTGATGGAAAACCATTCCGATTTATCGGGACTTCATTAGCCGTAATGTATGGTCCGGAAGAGCGGGCTGGTGCAGAGGAATATTTAAAACAAGCTAAAGCAGACGGAATTAGGGTTGCACGATGCTGGACGATTGGGGAATGTGAATCGCGAACCAAATCGAAACACCAACCGATAGAATCGTATTATTTCCAAGCGGGACCGAATATTTGGCTTGAAGAATCATTTGTCCATCTGGATAAAGTACTAGATTTAGCGGATAAAACTGGGATTAAATTGATTTTAACCTTATCCAACAACTGGCATGACTACGGCGGGATGCCGATGTATCTCTATTGGGCAGGTGTACAGAAAGAACCGTTGACCTATGACTATCGCGATGAGTTCTATCGCAACCCTAAGTGTATCCAGTGGTATAAGAATTTCATTACCCGGATTATCACCCGGACTAATTCCATTAATGGAAAGCGATATATCGATGATCCAACCATTTTCTCTTGGGAATTAGTTAACGAATCGACCGTTACTGAACGGCATAAAGATTGGCAATATAACTGGATTAAACAGATGGCTGAATATACCCATTCGCTGGATAAAAATCATTTGGTGTCTGCCGGTCTCCATGGTTATAATTATCCTTGGGAACGGAAACAATGGCAAAGAATATGTTCATTACCGAGTGTAGATTACTGTGATGCACATATGTATCCTACCGGGTATGGTAAAATCAAATCTGAACAGGATTTGCGGGATTATATTGATGACCGGATTCAACTGGCGCATTTTGGAGTCAAGAAACCGTTTATCTGGGGTGAGTTTGGTTTTGCGAAAAATGATATGCCATGGTTATCAAAATCGCGTGAAGAATGGTTTGATATAGTCTATAACCAAGTTGAACGAGATAATGGGAATGGAGCTTTGTTTTGGATATATGTCAAACGCAGCGATCCGACTCATAGTGTTTCCTGGCTGACGAATGAAGATGAGCCGGTTCGGCAGGTGTTGCAGAAGTGGAGTTATGCATATAGCAGGCACCCGGTAGTGCAAATATCTAATTCGAATATTGGAGCTCAATGGAAAGATTCAGTTCGTTTTGGAAAAGAAAAACAACATCTGGAAACATTCGAGCAAAATATTATCAAAAGCTATACAGAAAATACTAATGAACACTGGTTTAGATTCGATATTCCGGTAGAATCATATACCAGTACATATTGGGATTATTTTGGGTTTTACGACGGCAGTGGGAGTTTTGCTCATGTGTATGGTGGCATCCGGGACGGTTTTTTTGAATATTCGTTTATATTAGAGAAACCGATCCAACCGAAACATATCTTACTCCGTGCGCGATTATCGTCTGAATATTCCGGTGAGCAAGCACCGAAAAATGGTTTCTCGGATGTTAAAGTGTATCTGAATAAGGTACAGATTGGTAGCGTACGGGTAATACCGGATAATTTCTATGGTGCTACCTATGAATGGAATGTTACTTATCCGGTGTGTAATACCAGACTTGGGATTTTGTCCGGAAAGCAGACTCTGCGATTTGAAGTTCCAAAATCAGTTCGATATAAACATGGACTCTGTATTTATGGAAAAGCGCTCCAATCGGATAAAGCAAATGAAGCGATTCCAATTCAATTAATCCTATATTATTAAATAACGGTTACCTTTACTAAACTTTAATATAACTATATTATTTATAAGGAGTTAGATACATTCTACTATAATATTTTCCGATATTTTATGCTGAATTTAGTCGGAGTTGATGAATTGTACCAATTAGAGTTATAATTAATAATAGGAAAACGTTTTATCGCTGTACCATACCAGCGCTATTTTTTCTGAAAGTAAGTACTATTATGCCTACCAATGTAACCATCTGGGATGTAGCTAAAAAAGCGGGAGTATCTATTTCGACTGTAAGTAAAGCACTCAATGACCAGATCCATGTCAATCAAAAAACGCGCGAACTGGTTAAGCAAACAGCGAAACAATTAAGATATCATCCCAGCGCGTTCGGTCGAGGGTTAGTCCTTCAGAAAACCGGGAATATCGGATTTGTTATTGACCGCACACCGTTACGGATATTTGCTAATCCATTTTATTCTCGAGTCCTTGAAGGGATTGAAGAAGAAATGCTGTTGCAAGATTATAACCTGCTTATTTCGTCACATAGTATGTTGAATAATAAAGAGCCATTGCCGAAATTCGTTCGGGAAAAGAATGTTGATGGATTGATCTTAACCGGAAAAATAGCCGATAAATTTATTCTTGATATCTATCATCGGGGAATACCCGTAGTTTTGGTGGATAACCATGTGTCGCAACCGAATCTTGATTGTGTAGTTACCGATAACCTTAATGGAGCGAAACAAGCCGTAACTCATCTCGTTGAATCCGGGCATAAAAAAATCGGGATACTTACCGGTCTTGGAAAACATGTCAGTGTTATCGAACGATTTCAAGGATATGTCGAGGTAATGAAATCAGCGAATTTGAATATCGAGAAACAATGGATAGTAGAAGGTGATGTAACTACCGATGGTGGTATGGAAGCAATGGAAAAATTATTACTACAAAATAAAGAGCTGCCAACAGCGATATTTGCATTTAATGATGCGATGGCGACTGGTGCTATGAGGGTGCTTCATACCCATAAGATTCAAGTTCCAACCGATATTTCTATCGTCGGATTCGATGATACGGATGAAGCGATGCATGTTAGTCCGCCATTAACTACCATCAGCGTTGCTAAAGAAGAAATGGGCCGAGTTGCCGCGCAGTTACTTATTAACCGGATCCAACGGAAGAAAGATGTCAGGCAACGAGTAGTACTTACCACGCATCTGATTATCCGTGAATCTACAAGAAGAATATAATTTAGCGAAAATAAGTCCGATATCTGAAACCTACCTATTCGGATAAGTTCCGATACAGTTATATTGTATTTAATCCCTTTCATCTAGATATTAATTTGTTACATTTTTCTTTAAAAGGAATATTAATTCTATGGATAAAATCGAGTTAAATGGAGTATGGCAACTTAACTACCAATCGAATTTAGCAAGCAATGAGAATCCAAGTTCAAATGCATATATTCCAAATGGGTGGATGTCTGCTCAAGTGCCGGGTACTGTCCAACAGGCATTATTAACTTCCGGCCGTATCGAGGATCCTTTTTATCGAAATAATGCAGATAAATGTCGGTGGATTGAAAATGAAGATTGGTGGTATCGGAAAGAATTCTATGTGGCAAAAGAGTTTGGCGGTACTAAAACTACACTCGATTTTGATGGATTGGATACTTTTGCTACCGTCTATTTAAATGGGCACTGGGTTGGTGAACATAGTAATATGTTTGTCGGTATAAGTTTTGATGTAACTAAATTTATCCAACCGGGACAGACCAATATAATAGCCATAAAGTTATCTTCACCGATACAATCCGTTAAACCGAAAGTAGATGCGCTCCAGTTGGTATATGGCTCTATTCTTGGAAATCGCACTCTGCTCGATCGCGGATATGCGCGTCGGGCACAAGTTACCTATGGTTGGGATTTCGCTCCTCGATTGGTTAATCTCGGTATCTGGCGTGGAGTGCGGTTAACAATGCATTCGTTAGTCTCGATAACTACTATGTATGTGAAGCCTATATCAGTCGAGAAAAAAAGTGCAGAAATAGAAATCGAGGTTAGCCTGGAAAGGAATAGTGCAGTCGCTAAACCGATTCAGATACAAATTGTAATCCAATCGGGTAACCAGAAGTTTAGTAACTCTGAAAAAATCCGACTCCATACCAAACATAGTCAGCATCGGTTTAGATTTATCATTCCGAATCCGAAGCTTTGGTTTCCTCATAATCTGGGAACACCGCATATCTATGAAATAAAGGTTACGGTGAAAGAGGGCAAAAAAATAGTTTCTGAAAACCGCGATCAATTCGGTATTCGGAATATTAAACTTATCGAGAAGATGGGGAATGAGACGACATTTACCTTCAATATCAATGGGATAAACGTTTTTGCCAAAGGAGCGAATTGGGTTCCCGGTGATGCAATTACCCTGGATATGACCCCGGAAAAATATGAGTTTATTTTGAATAAAGCGAAAGCGGCACATATGAATATGCTGCGAATCTGGGGTGGCGGAATTTATGAGAATGATGAATTTTATCGGATTTGTGACCGTTTAGGAATCATGGTTTGGCAAGATTTTATGTTTGCGTGTAATATGTATCCGGATTTTGATCGGGAGTATATGATTAATGTTGAACAGGAATTACGAAAAGCCGTGATACGGTTACGGAATCATCCGAGTATCGTTCTCTGGTGTGGGAATAATGAAAATCAACAAGGCTGGGCTGAGTGGGGATGGTCAAAAGCCGTTCCGCAACATTTCGGCGCGAAAATATACCATGAATTACTGCCAACGGTATTAAATGAGTTAGATACTTCACGGCCATATCATCCTGGTAGTCCTTTTGGCGGCCCAACACCCAATTCGCGGGAAGCGGGTGATGTGCATAATTGGAATATCTGGCATGGAGGGCAGAATTATCGGGAGTATGAAAATGACACCGCCCGATTTTTTAGCGAATATGGCATGCAGGCAGCGCCGCAGTACGATACCGTTAAACGGTTTCTTGCAAAGGATGATTTGTTCCCGATCGGGAACCTTTGGGAATACCATAATTTGGATTTGAAAAAAATTAATGTTTATCTTCCCGAGTTTGGTAAGATTAATAATGCAGCAGATTTCGTTACGGTCTCGCAGTTGAATCAAGCGTATATCTATAAGTTTGCTATCGAGAGTTTCCGCAGACGGAAATTCTCTTGCAGCGGTTCTTTATTCTGGCAGTATAACGATCCCTGGCCGACTACCTGCTGGAGTGTAATCGATTATTATCGCAAGCCGAAAGCCGGATATTATTTTGCGAAACGGGCATATCGCTCTATTCTACCGGTATTCTTGCAGAAAGAAGGTAGATTATCGGTTTGGGTAATTAATGATACCTTAAACTCGATCAAGGGTAAATTGGAAATATACCAATATACGACTCATGGGAAAATGATATTGAAACAACCGATAATCGTTCCAATGGAGGTTGAGGAAAATAAAGCTGGCTGTGTCATAGATAATCTGGATACCAAGATAAAAATACGCAATAAGAATTCGGAGTTTATTTATTGCCGGGTAAGAATCGGGAAAGAGCTAATCGAAAATGCGGTTTATTTCGCTGCATTCAATGAAATTCAACTTGTCCCATCGCATATCGTGGCTAGACGGAAAGAGCTTATGAATGAAACGGTTTTAACGTTATCAAGTGCGACGCTAGTTCGGCATGTAGAATTGATGACTACCGATGGCAACCTATGGTTTGATGATAATTATTTCGATTTATATCCGGGAATACCTAAAAGTTACCGT
>JBHGBB010000125.1:0-11827 GCA_041946755.1 bacterium
ATGGCCAGGTTGGCCAGGGCAAACACCGCCAGGACGACCCAGCGGTAGGCGTAGACTTTCTCTCGAGTTTCTGGCAAAGGGAGTGCCTCCTAAAACAAAGCATAGTCCCGGCGAGAATTGTGCCGCAACTTCAGTTAGTATAACCCCCGCCAGCGATAAACGGATGCGCGCGAACGGCCAAAAATATTTGTAATTACCCAGGCGCCTTGGTGAGACCTTGTCCGGTGCCTGGACGGCGCCCACGAGACCTCGACCTCAATTTAATTTTGATATAATACATAAAATATATCATTAAATTAATTGTCCAGTTTCCTGACAGTTGAGTTGACAAACTCCTGATATTAGAGTTATAGTAAAAGGTCAAGTCTAATTGGGGTATTATGAAAATCTACGAATGGTTAGCTATTTTATCGAGTTTAAAATGTCCGCACTGCAAACGGATTCTTCCTGAAGATACCGCTGTCTGCCCTTTCTGTAAGTCTAGTATAGAACAATTATGCCCAGATAAACCGAGAGCAAAAGCATCTATTAAAAGCCGAGATATAATCATTGTTCTTATTCTTAGTCTCATTTGTTCAGTACTAAGAAACTTTGTATTCTTCTCTCATGTAAATTATCATATTGATTTTTTAAGTATCCTATTTAATTTTTCGATTTTATTTCTCACCTTTAATTTAGTATTTTTCGGAATTAATATTACTATCAGAATACTCGCTGCTAAAACGGGATTTACTGAGTTACCTTTCTCTATAGCCACTGCGCTGTTTGGTCTCTTAGTATTATTATTATTTTTCTTTCCCGCACTTTTATCCTTGATGAAACTAAGTTATTTTGAAATATCCTTGTTCTATCTCACCTTATTTTTCGGATTAGTTACTTGTATATACGCCACCGTAAAACTAATCGGTATAATCCGTCGGAAATCGAGTTTACGGTATTTACCGATGGTTATCTCAGCTATTTTACTTGGCGGGTTTATTATTTTCTTGGTAATCATGATGCCATATCGCCAACAGCACAGTAATATACGGGGACGAGTTTCTATGGCTAAAGCAGACCAAAATAGGTTGGCGACTGCATTAGAAGCATATTTTATCGATAATAATTGTTATCCCTCACCCGGAAGGCTTTCATTTCATAAACCTGATTATTATCATGGGGATGGCAGTTATGCCAAAGAAGGTGGAATAGTTCCGTTCTCACTTTCTACTCCGATAGCATTCATTACCTATATTCCGCGTGATCCATTTAATCATTATGGCCGGGGATATTATGGATATGGTGGTGGACCTGGGCTGCATGGCGGAAGCGGTATCCCGACCATCGATGATGCCGACCACGATTATAGCGGAATCTGGCCGGTTTCTGGATGGATTATTACCAGTTATGGCCCTGATGTCGTTGATGGGAACAGCAGTATTCCCGGCGGCCAGGTATTGAAAGAAGAACTCGCCTGGTCGGATTTTTATAGTATGGATACCCCGGACTTGATGCAATGCGATACCACGCATCCTTTATTAACCAGCGGATTCACCTATGACCCGACGAATGGCACAACTAGTCCCGGAGACGTCTGGAGAAGAGGACCGTAGAAAATAATCAATTATCATTTTACATTTAGTATTTAGCAATTAGCATTTTAAAATCTGTGTTAATTCCGCCTAAGGCGGATTAATCTGTGGTTAATATTTTTTATAAAGGATACAGTTTTATTATGAAACATACCAAATCGGAATCGTTATTTAAAAAAGCGCAGAAGTGTTTGGTCGGGGGAGTGAATAGTCCGGTTCGTGCGTTTCGCGGGGTAGGGGGCACCCCCTTTTTCGTTTCCCGGGGAAAAGGGCCATATATCTGGGATGCAGATGGGAATAAATATCTCGATTATCTCGGCTCTTGGGGTGCGCTATTATTCGGTCATGCGCATCCGGCAATACTCAAAGCGATTAAATCGGTGGTCGAGAAAGGGACTAGTTTCGGGATACCGACCGCTCAGGAAGCGGAATTAGCTCAATTGATTCAGCAAGCGTTTCCATCAATCGATAAACTTCGGTTGGTTAATTCGGGAACGGAAGCGACTATGAGCGCGATTCGGTTAGCGCGCGGGTATACCAAACGGGATACTATCATCAAATTCGATGGCTGTTATCATGGACATGGGGATTCATTGTTAGTTCAAGCGGGGTCGGGAGCGACGACCTTAGGCACCCCCGATTCAGCGGGCGTTCCAGCCGATTTTGCCAAACATACTATTTCTCTACCCTATAACGATATAACCGCAGTAAAAAAAGTTTTCCAGAAGATGGGGAAACAAATTGCCGGAATTATTGTCGAACCGGTTTGCGGGAATATGGGCGTAGTTCTGCCGCAAGATGATTTCCTGCCGGGATTAAGAGCGTTATGTACTCGATATGATTCGATATTAATCGTCGATGAAGTTATGACCGGATTCCGGGTAGCGCATGGCGGGGCGCAATCGCTCTATAAAATCACCCCGGATTTGACTACCTTAGGGAAAATCATCGGCGGCGGTTTACCGGTAGGAGCATTCGGCGGAAAAAAAGAGATTATGGACTTCCTAGCACCACTAGGGCCGGTATATCAGGCAGGGACATTATCCGGGAACCCGATTTCGGTAGCCGCAGGAATAGCTATGCTGAAACTGGCTGCTCATCCGAAGGTATATAAGGAGTTAGCCCGGAAAACAAAATTATTAGCTTCCGGGATTTGCGCTGCGGCGAAACAAGCTAAGATACCGCTCTATTCAGTTGCAATCGGGTCGATGTTCTGCTCATTCTTCACCGATAAACCGGTGTATGATTATGCGAGTGCGAAATTATCGGATACCAGCCGGTATGCCAAATATTTCCATCTAATGCTAGATTCGGGGATCTATTTCGCACCATCTCAATTTGAGGCAGGGTTTGTTTCCGCTGCGCATACCGTGCAAGATATCGAGAAAACCATTCAGGCGAGTTATCGAGTATTTAGAAGACTCTAACGGAAGAACGTAAGAACTTAAGAACGAAAGAACAAATAGATTATTGCTAATTTTGTTTTGAATGTTTTTAAGCTTTTTCCCTATCTACTAACTACTAACTACTATCTACTGATTTTTACTTCCATCGGGTCGGCCGCGTATACTTCACCTGCATCTTGTGATAATTCCTCGACCCGGTCAAGGTTTTCCCGCATTGCGGACATTCCGGGTCCCGGTCGGTGATCTTCTTCTTACAGTAAGGGCATTCCCGGGTATAGTACGAGGCTAACCGTTTAACTTTAGGATTACCGCATTTCGGGCATTGAAACTTCTGCGCAAACATTAACTTATAGATTATCCACGGTAGGATGAATAAAAGAAATAAAATTACTTCCAGAATCGCATTCCCGCCGGATTGGCGCTTTTCCGCCTGGCCGCGATATTGGCATTCCGGGCAATAGATATAATAAAACTTTTTGTTTTCTTTAGCCATATTAAGAAGCTATTATGGAAACTTGTTTAGGTTAATATCGAGGTTAAATTAATTACTCTCGTATAAACATCCAATCACTAACCGGTTCGGCAGCGCCGTTATACATATATTTCGGATATACCTTTTGCGGCCAATAGATGAACCGGTCGAAATTACTGCTGTTTGACGGCGGTAAAATCCGGAGTTCATACCCCCCGGTATAAAATCGTTTCCAGGTATTCTTCGACTCATCGCGATCCGGTACATTCATCATTCCGGGTACATACTCGGTCTTATCATAATCAATTACCGGATATCCCAATAGGTCAGAAGTAGGCATAGCATTAAGATATTTCGGAATTAAATCGAGGAGTGAATTCGGATACTTCTTATTTTCCGCATGATATGTTTGTAATGCAGCTATTATCGGTTGAACCTTAACTGTTGCCGCGGCTAATTTCTCGTGTCTAACCTGGGTAGCTAATTTCCCGGCACCATAACAGCATAAAAAGTTTGCAATTAAAATTATGCCGACAGTACGTAATAGCCTCCGCTGCAGTTTCTGGAATAAGGAAACGATAAAAATCACTGCCCCGACCGGGCCGGCAAATAAAACGATCATCCCGAAAACCGGGAAAATAAATGTAGTAACCAATCCATTATCGAATAATAAAAAAAGAAGGGTATTGTTCGATACCGGAGCGATCTGAATTAGATACCCTAAGATGGGGATGATTAATACCCAAAAGATACCGAGGATAATATATAGCAAATACTTCTGCCTTTTTTTCGATTTCTTTTTTGGAACACTTTTGGTTTTTAAATATTTAAGCATAATTCTCCAAGGTTATTACTTTATTGAAGGTATCGCATTCCGGACACTTTATTCCTCATTATTGGTTTACTTACCACTAAATAGCATGATCAGTAAAATGATATATAGAATAGCAAAAATACTACCGGCAATGATACCGACCCAGGCATGTACTTTCCCTTTTGCTTCCGGATGCTTTTTCGCATACTTCAGTCCTATCAAACCAAGAATAACCGCTCCTATACCCAGAAATATCCCTAAACAGGGGATAAGAGAGAAAACCCCTAAATAGTAGGCAATAAGCGCCGATACGTTTTTATAGGGGATAATGCTGCTTAGCGTATCATCAGATTGCGCTGCTACTCTCGATTCTGGATTCAGAATCTGACCGCAATTAGTACATTTAACATTATTCGCATCATTTTGGGTGCCGCATTTAGGACAATACATTCACATCTCTCCTTAAATGATAATAGATACTAATAATCATATCCTATTGTGTTTTATTGCGCAATTGCCTAAAGAAACCCTGAATTAATTCCCGGCATTCGGATTCCAAAACACTGGTGATAATCTCGATTCGATGGTTCAATTGCGGATGATTAACGATATTCAGTACGCTCCCTGCCGCACCCGATTTCGGGTCGCTGACTCCGAAGACTAATCGATCGATATGAGCAAGTACCATCGCTCCGGCACACATCGGGCAGGGCTCTTTGGTAACATAGATCACCGCGCCGTCAAGCCGTTTCTGGTTTAAGGTCTGGCATGCTTCGCGAATAGCAATTAACTCCGCATGAGCAGTCGAATCGCTAGCAGTGATATTAGCATTATTCGCTCGCGAGATAATTTCGCCCTGATATACTATGACGGCGCCGACCGGCACTTCGTTTAATGCAGCACCGGATTTCGCCAATCGAATTGCTTCCTGCATATAGTGTTCATCAGTCATATGACATATGCTTTCAACAGAGAATATTGATCGTTAGGAGATGAAAAAAATCCTGTATCCGCTATAATGTTTATGGTATATTATATAAAAAATAGGGGAAGGGTAAAACCATATTTCCATTTAATTATATATTTAGGAGAATGTAGATGCAATTAATTTATCGGTTAGGTTTAATAGGTTGTATATTCAGTTTGTTTTGTTTTTCTGTATCCGTAGCAGATATTATTGTTGAAAGTGGAGTTGGCGGTCTTAATCACAACTATTATTATGAAGTCAGTACTTGCTGGTATAACAGTTCCAGCAAAAGTACGGCTGCAGGTTTAACTTCAAGCATATCTACCCAATTTGTTAATCTGCAGTCATATCCCAATGATAGAGATACCGCGGTATTTAAACCATATATTACCACCGCAGGTGATTATCAGGTATATGTAAGTTGGAATTTAGGTAATGCATCTACCGTCCGCCATACCATTGTTTATTCCGGTGGATCAACATATCAGGATTTGTTGCAGGATGGATATGGCATATCAACTCCGAGTAATGCAAATCAGTGGATATCATTAGGCACCTATACTTTTGCCAGTGGAACCAGTGGCCGGGTAGAAGTCGCCAGTACTTATTCCAATGGTCGACCAAGCACCACCGGAAATTATCGAGTATATGCTGATGCAGTGAAATGGGTTTGGGCAGGTGCTGCAGTAAAACCGGTAGCTGCATTTAGCGCGGCGCCGACTACTGGATTATCTCCTTTAACGGTTTCGTTTACCGATAATTCATTAAACAATCCCACCGCTTGGTCATGGAGTTTCGGTGATGGCTCAACTGCTACCGAACAAAATCCGCAGCATACCTATATTTCGAGTACTGAAGCATGGTATCCCGTCCAACTAATCGCTTCGAATTCTGCCGGTACCAGCACAACATCAATATCAAATTATATCCATGTGACCCCACCGCCAGGACCGTATCCGATCGCTATCGATTCGGTTACCCGGACTGGTTTAATAATCGATAATCTCCATTCTGGATTCACCTATTTCGGCAGTTGGTTGTTAGCAACCGCACCCGGGCAGTGGTCAAGTAATTATCGAAGTATAACTACCCTGAATAATAGTCTATCTAATGCCACTGCACGATGGCGGCCGACCTTACCGGCAACGAATAGGTATAATGTCTATGTTTGGTATCCGGCAACTACCGGTCGAGTGATCGATGCGAAGTATACCGTAACTTATTCCGGTGGCAATGAATCGTTCTATGTAAACCAGACCGTGAATTATGGCGGTTGGTATTATTTAAGTTGTTTTAGTTTCGCTTCCGGGACCACCGGGTATATCGAAATGACGAATGCTACTCGTGCCAGTTCAGGAAGTTATACTATGGCTGCGGATGCGGTGATGTTCGAGCCGATATCGCAGATTATTGTTGATGACGGACTGAATTATAATAATCAGTTCAAGGTTACCGGGAGTTGGTCGATTACCACTTCACCGCAATATTTCTATAGTACTTCCGCTCGATATTATGCGGCAGTAACTTCCGGCGCTCCAACGGCAACCGCTATCTGGCGGCCGAATCTCCCGGCAAATGGTATCTATCAGGTAGAAATAAGTTATCCTTCAGTCATAACCACCCAAACCTTGGCAAAAGACGCGAAGTTTACCGTTTATCATAAGACTGGCAGTGAACCGGTAACGGTTCCGGAGTATGCCCATGGTAAATTTATCGGTGGGCATTGGTTCGAATTAGGAACGTTTGCGTTCGATAGTGGGACCACCGGTTATGTCGAGTTGACTAATCTAGCGCCAGAGTCGAACGGTCGGGTGGTAGCAGCGGATGCGGTGCGATTTACTACCTATTCTCCATTACCCGCATATGAAGGGGGCGAATTCCGGGCAACGTGGGCGCATGGAATTAATGTTATGGGACTGCGCAGTCTTAATGAAGTGACTGCTATGATCGATACCATCCGGCAGGCGAATTTTAATGTCGTTATCGTTCATGGCCGGGTAGCCGGAGATGCTTATTATGATTCTGCATATGAACCGAGGACATCGGCGTTAGGCTCGAATACGACCTTCGATGCTATTTCCGCTTGTGTAGCTTATGCGCATGATACTTCCGGTGGGAAACCGTATATCGAGGTTCATTTATGGATGAATCCATACCGGGATTATCGGTCGGATATGTATCCAACCGACACTTCGATTCATGTTTGGTTTACCCATCCGGAATGGCGAGATACCACTTATAATGGGTCTACCGGCGATGCACCGATGTTCTATACCAATCCTGCAATTCCGGATAACCAGGATTATCATATGAAAGTCTGGATGGACGCGGTCCGGAACTATGATATCGATGGTATTCATACCGATGATTATTTCTATCAAGGCAGCGCTTGGGGATATAACATCAACGCGATAAACCGGTTTATGAATGAATATGGATATACCACTCGACCGACCTATAATGATTCGACCCATAGCAACTGGCGCCGGCAGGAAGTAACTAATTTCGTGCGCCGGGTATATGCAGAATCGTTGACCATCAAACCGCATTTGAAATGGTCGAAATCGCCGGTAGCATCCGGGAGTATGATTCCGTATACTTCAAGTGCGGCATATGCCAGTGGGTTCTCAGATTGGATCGATTGGTTAAGAAAACATTATATCGATGCATTTGTTCCGGAAATATATACCGGATTCACTTCGACGTTTACTACTAACACCTGGTTCTCAACCGATACCGCGAAAGCGTTCGGTCGGCATAATTATGTCGGGTTGGCGACTTATTCGCAATCTACCTCAACGATTATGAGAGAAATCGATTATTGCCAGAACACCGCGAAATCGCATGGGTTGGTTACCTTCACTTATCATCAGCAAACCCCAGCGCCAATAAACAACCCAGCGTTCTATTCGCTAATCACCACCGTAGTTTATGCGACCCCAACCACTACAGCGGCGATGCCCTGGAAATCGAATCCACCGGGTGGAGTGTTAAAAGGAGTAGTATATTCGAATTATACTACCTATCAATTCTATAGTGGTAGAGGGTTATATAAATCGCTAGTAACTTATACCGGTCCTTATGGTTCCGGGTCGACTTATACCGATGGCTGCGGATATTATTGTATGTTCGATGTACCCTATGGAATCTATACGGTTACTGCATATCCGCCTGCGGGAATAACTATTTTAAAGCCGAGAGAGATTACTAAAGTTCAAATGATTCGCGGGGTGCCGACAAAAATCGATTTAGACCTTGATATGGTACCGGTAGAACTCTCTGCATATACTGCAGAAGCGGGAAAGCAAGATTAAGAAAACATATTGTAGTGGCGAAGCATACTTCGCCCGATTCTATGGGCGACTCAATGCTTCGCCCTTACTTTCGAAAGGAATAAGATGTTTTATGCAAAAACAGGTGCGGATATTTATCGTCATATTTATTTTATTTGCCATTATTACCGCAGTCGGTTTCAGTGAACCTATCAATAAGGAGATGCCACTAGTGAAACCTACCAAACCAGAGCCAAACTTAAATTCCGATACCGAAATCCGGGCGCTATGGGTCCCTCGTGGGAATTTTAAGACTCCGGAAGATGTGAATAAAATCATTACTAACGCGTATAACTGCCATTTTAATTTGATTTTATTCCAGGTTCGGGGCAATGGAACCGTATTCTATAAATCGAAACTAGAACCTTGGGCGTGGGAATTGACCAGTACTGCGAAAACCACCACCAGTTCTATTGAAGCGGTAAGTTTTCTCGGTAAAGACCCCGGCTGGGATCCCTTAGCAACCGCTATTGATACAGCCCATAAGTTAGGACTCCAACTCCATGCATATATGAATACTTTCCCGGCATGGAGTAGAACCGTTCCGCCACCGGAATCGGTTCCACAGCTCTGGAATACGCACCGGGATTGGTTTATGCAGGATAGTTCCGGGAAAACCATGTGGCCTTCAGGATGGTGGGATTATTGGTATACCTTTATCGATCCGGGAGTGCCGGCAGTTCAGGATTATTTAGCGAGTGTTTATACCGAAGTAGTCAAGAATTATGAGGTTGATGGAGTTCATTTCGATTATGTCCGGTATCCCGGAGAAGTCGGGGATTGGTCGTTTAATACCGTTAGTATCAATCGGTTTAAAGAAACATATCGAACCACTCCGGCTGAATCGCCTTCTCTATGGAACGATTGGAAACGAGCCCAGATTACTGAAGTCGTCCGGAAAATATATACCGCGGTAAATCAGGCGAAATCCGGGAAAATTATGGTATCAGGTGCAGTAGCTGGGATGTGGGATCATGGATATAACAAATATTTCCAGGATCGAAGAACCTGGCTTAAAGAAGGTATTATCGATATGACTAATCCGATGTCGTATGAAACCACATTTAGTGTTTTCTCCTCGGAAGTCGATGAGCATATCAAAAATTCTGCTGGCAGGTTTGTCTGTCCGGGGATTGGTGTCCATAAGAAGATGACTCCGGAAATGCTGGTACAACAAATCGAGTTATGCCGCAAACTCGGTGCGAATGGAATAACTCTATTTTCATATCCCGGATTATTCCATCATCATGAACCGAATGAGTTGGCGAAAGCGTTATTATCTGGTCCGTTTGCCCAACCGGCGAAAATCCCTAAAATGAGTTGGAAAACAGAAACTACAAAACCATAATTTTGCTCCAGAGACACTGAGACCCAGAGAAAACCCAATATTCTAGATTCCGGCCTTTGCGGGAATGACATCACCACTCTCCTTGGTGTCATACCTGCGAAAGCAGGTATCCATTATTTAGTCTTTTTTATACATAATCCATTCATTCCGCTAGAGTTAGATATTAAAATCAATACTAAACATGGTTGGGATTATAACCCGAATTGGTCGGACCAATTCGGGTTGAACTACGCTACAGTACTCAACCAACTTGAACTTTTCGCCATTGGCGAAAAGTTCAAAATGATAAATACCGCAAAAAGGTCATAAATTCGTATATCATTGATATATCGATAGTTATTGTTCCATGTTGAATTGTGCTCCAATGGAGCACAATTCAACATGGGAAATCCAGCCGTTTATTTTGAACTTTTGACCATTGGTCAAAAATTCAACTTGATTATTCCTACCAATTTGATATAATTATTAGGTCAAAATCGCTGTAATCGGTTTAATAAATCGCAGTAATCTTATTTTCCTATGATAATTCCGATTGGTGACGATAATCCCCGGGAAAAGTTTCCGATTGTAACTTATAGCATTATCGGAATCAATGTAATTGTTTATATCTATTTCGGCTGGATCCATGGGAATTATCGGGAAATAGTCTACCAGTTCGGCTTCATCCCTGACCAGTTTCATATCCTTACCTTATTTACCTCGATGTTCTTGCATGGCAGTCCTGGGCATCTCATTAGTAACATGCTCTACCTATGGATTTATGGCGATAATGTGGAATCGAAATTCGGGAAACTCCGGTTCCTCTTATTCTATCTGGCATCGGGAGTAGTCGCGCATGGTCTCCAAACCGCCATGAGTTCTAACTTGCAGGTGCCGAATATCGGCGCTTCCGGAGCGATAGCCGGAGTTCTTGGCGCCTATTTAGTCTTATTTCCACAAGCGAAAATCATATTCTGGTATTTCTTCTGGTACTATAGTTATCCACCCGTTAACGGTAAAGTTAAAGTCTCGGCATGGCTGGTTCTTGGTGGCTGGTTTGCCATGCAGTTAATTTCAGCTTTTGGCGTAACCCGGTATCTGAGCGGAGAAAGTGGCGTAGCGTTTTTCGCCCATATCGGCGGGTTCTTATGCGGCGCTGGAGTAATGCTGTTATTCCGTCAACTTTATCGAATCCAACGGAGCCGGTTGTTATCTCCGATACTCGATGATTTACCGCAAACCCGGGTATCGTATGATTCCGACCAGAAAGAAGGAATCCGGAATTATCAGAAAGCGATTAAAGAACAGCTATTACTTCATGGGACTGAAGAAGCGGTGCCGTTATACGAACGAATGCAAAAGCAGTATCCGGATAGTGCGGTCGACCATGAAACGGCATTTGATTTAGCGGCCTCGTATTGTCGGAGGAAAGAATTCGAAAAAGCGTTGACCACTTATAAGAAGATGCTGATTCATCAGCCGAGTTCCGATAAAGCGGATAATGCGTTGTGGTGTATGTCACAAATATACAATCTCCCAGAATATCATATGCCGGAAAAAGCTGACCAATGCCTACAGCTTATTATCGATGCCTACCCCTTATCCGAATGGCATCAACCGGCAATAAAAGTCTTCCAAGAGCAAGGGAAAGATGCCACAACGAATCTTCGTCATCAGGCTTTGGCGAAACTCGGATTCATCGGCCGCCAGTTCCAGTTTAGCGGTCCGGTGCTGATCGGTATCTTATTATCAGCCGGTACGATTAACTGGATGTCGGCAACCTTAACCCATCGGCCGGGAGATTTATTTGGGTCGAAATCAGCAATTGCGACGATACCAGAGCCGGCTAATCCGGCTTGGTCGGATAATTTCGATACCGGCGAATTAACCCAGTGGACGATTAAATATCCGGAAGATAAAACGATTAAATTAGCGCAA
>JBHGBB010000126.1:0-11820 GCA_041946755.1 bacterium
AGGGATGAACGAGATAATATCTCGTTCATCCCAACTCGGAATCAGGGTAAGGGGACATTCTATCCCGAAATTTAATAAGTCAAAACAAATTCGGGTGGTTCTTATAAAAGGCAAGTTATCCAATGGAGAACTTGCTTTATATGCCAAGATATTGTCTATTCCATCATATTTAATTCAGACAGGCTCTTCATAAAAATCAGTTTCTCTAATAGAGAAACTGATTTGGGATTGATATCGATAGGGTTATTAACATAGACTTTGATATCGAGATACGATTAAAGCAGATTCGTCTTAGACAAAACTGATTTAATATAATATGAAAGCGTCTTGCGCATATCTCAAGCCGGATTGATATCAATACAAGAAATATTCTACTGTTTAGTTGCATATAAATATTACATGGATTATAATAGCAATGTTGATTTTAGTAACTATATTCTCGGGTATAAGAAAGGGGATTTTTATGGTTACTCAGAAATCGTATCAGATTGTTCATCTATCCGACCCGCATCTGACCGCTAAAGATAATGATAAACGTACCCAACCGGATATTTTCGGTGCGCTAACCGGTATGAATAAGAGTTTTCGGAACCTTTTAAAATCGCCGATACTCAAAGAAGCTGATTTACTCATTATCACCGGTGATATTACTGATAAAGGAAGTATAACCGCCTGGAAATTTTTCTGGGATGCGCTCCAGCAAAATAACCTCACTAAAAAAGTTTTGGTTATCCCGGGAAACCATGATGTATGTTGTTTAGACCCATTCGCGCTACCGATAAATATTAATAAAACTAAAATGGAAAAGCTCAAAACCGGATTAAAACTCGGAAATCAACCGATTCGATTTCCTTGGATAAAAGTATTCAAACCAGAAATAGTGGTTTTTGGATTAAACTCGAATAACGCTGGCAATTGGACTGTAGCAACCAACGCGCGAGGGAAATTGGATAATAAACAACTTAGTGCTTTTGATAATTTATTAAATAAATATCAGGATATTCCGGTTAAAATAGTAGCATTACATCACAGTCCGAATATTCCGCGAAGTGATACTGAAAAAAGACGGGGTATGGAACCAACCTTAACACTCGATCGGTTATTAATGAGTATACCGACAAAACAGCGCCGGGCGTTCCGGTCAATATGCCGCAACCATCGGGTCCGGCTGGTACTTCATGGTCATATCCATCGATTAGAAACCCGGGTGGTTAATGGATTAAGAATCATCGGTGCCCCGGCATTTACCGAACCGGATTCGAAAGGAGCCTATATTTTCTGGCGATATCTCATCAAAAAACCTTCGTTGCGAACCTATGCCGAGAAATGTGCGGTTCAACTCTAGATATATACCGATTGCAAACTCTATATGGCTACTATTGAAAACTCGGTTGGATTCGAACTAATCGGTGATATTTTAGGGCAAGATTTAGAAACCCGGTTAGCATTGGCATTAGCATCTGATACGGTATTTCCGACCGGTAATGATCCGATATCTATCTTTCGCTCAGCCTTATCCAGTTCGATCCGCAATATCCAAACTCATCCGCGCGGTAAGTTATTCCAGGAGTTTCTGATTAAAGGGCCGTATGGTGACCATGGACCGATCCCACAAGATAAACGCGACCTATTTTCATCTGATGAAGAGGTAACTCGAGTTATCGCGTTTATTTATGGACATATGGTGAACTGTTTTAAAGGGGCAATCACCGAACTATTCGCTACCGTTCCTTGTATAAAAATTATCAATCAGTTGCAGCAGGAAGGTAAACTACCGGCAACCGCCCGGTTATATGCCGGGGATACGGTATATGTTAAAAAGCTTAATAAAGAAGGTTATGCGAAAGGAGCGGATTTGCATATCCTGATCGATAACGATATTGCAGCGTTGAACACCAAGATTACCATCGCCGGAGTCGGTGAAGTTAAATCATATTTCCGGCCGAAGAAACATCTGATCGCGCAGGTGGATAACCATATTCTCCGACTTAAGAAAGGGATCAAAGTTGGAATGACTGAATATTCTTCGGAAAATATTGCTATAGGATATGGCAAAACCCCATATCTTGCCAGAATAACGGTTTATCCCGATACCTGGAAACTGCCGAGAACATTCCATTTCGAACCGAATGAGAAAGGAAGATTACTCTATGTAGACCCGATGCAGCCGCCAGAATATGATGACCGAATAACCCGAATCAATGAAACCGATTGGCAGGTTACTCTCCGGTGGTCGAAAGAAGCCATCGCTGAAGCGGCATATGAGATGACGTTCTGGTATATGGGAAAAGTTGGAGAAGAGATATATGCGCAACAAAAACCGAAAGGATTGGAATATATGTCTCCGGATGAAGCCGGTCGGAATGTAGCGAAAATGATGCTGTATTATTCGATACTTCGCTGCCGGACTGACCGGGAGTATCAGCGGGCAATAGCGTTATATAATAGCTATTGTTTCGGGTATGCGTTAGGCATGAATTATAAAGATGATAAAGGGAGACGAGAAATGCTCTGGCCTGAAGATTTGGATAAACTAGCTGCAGTCGGGCATATTTAGTTTTAATCTAATATTCGGTGTTTATACCTGGTGGAATTTAGATTATGATATATTATAGAAACTAATATATAAGAAATAATCCTAAGTTTAAATTGGTAAATTCAGAAAGTGAGAAAGAAATGAAAATCGTTGCCATACTCGGGAGTCCTAGGAAATCGGGAAATAGTGCGCGTGTCGCAGAGCGATTCTGCGAAACCGCAAAAAACCTCGGGGCTGAAATCCAGACCTTTATGTTAAACCAGTTAATGTATCGCGGTTGTCAGGCATGTTATGCCTGTAAAACCAAATCGGATACCTGCATTGTAGTCGATGACCTGACCCTGGTGCTAGAAGCTGTCCGGAAAGCGGATGTAGTGGTACTCGCAACCCCAACCTATTATGGCGATATCTCCGGCCAATTGAAACTGTTTATCGACCGCACTTTTAGTTATCTCACTCCCGAGTTCAGAACCAGTTCAAATAAATGCCGGTTAGCTCCCGGGAAAACGATGGTGTTTATCCAAACCCAGGGGAATTCGGATTCGAAAGTGTTTGCTGAAGTTTTCCCCCGGTATACATCGATTTTACAATATTATCAGTTTAAACCAACTTATCTGATTCGCGGCTGTGGGCTTATGACTCCGAAAGATTTAGAAGCTCAACCTGAAATCCTGAAACAGGCGGAAGAGATTGCGAGAAAGATACTGGAACCCTAAAATATACCACCAAGGCACGAAGACACCAAGGTAAATACAATAAAAACTCAATATTCAATTAGCAATTAGCAATGCAAAATAATAAATAAACAGCAATTCCAAGTCGGCTGGTTATGCAAGCAACTCGATATATTTTGGTGATAATCATTTTCGGCAGTATCGCTTCCTTAGGATTCGGACAGAGTCTTCAAGGGACTATCGAAACCCATAGTTTTATCGGTGCGATTACTGGAAGTACGGTACTCTATAACATCTATCTGCCGGTAGGATATGATACTACGACTACCCGATATCCGGTAATTTATCATCTCGGCGGATTAGGTGATACTCCGTCCGGCCATAATACTACTATCTGCGAAACATTCGAATTCGCTCAAGATTCGGGAGCTATCGGACCGGTGATAATTGTGTTCCCGAACTCGTATGGATATACTTTCTGGGCAGATAGTATCGATTCAACCAAACCGGCGGAAACCAATGTTATTCAAGAACTTATTCCGCATATCGATTCAACGTATCGCACCTTAGCCCAGCAGCAATATCGGATAGTACAAGGCTGGTCAATGGGCGGATTTGGTGCGGCATTATATTTTGTTAAATACCCTACCCTGTTTAACGCTGCGGTATTATACGATGCGGCATTATTCCCCTGGTCGACTATGACCACTGAACTGCCGGATACTACTCAAGCGATATTCGGAAACAACGAAGCTTATTTCAACCAGTATTCACCCTGGGTATATGCTGCGAATAATGCTTCATTATTACAACAGAGTACTAGTATCCGGATGGTAGTTGCCGCACTTACCACCTATAACCGAGATTATCGGGATTATCTGAATAGTCTAACTATTTATCCGGTATATGTTGAGACTACCAGTGTCCATATCGTTGCCACGGTGTTCGCGGCGGAAGGATATAATTCCGCGGGGTTTATCGCCAACCGGTTTAATGCTTTTTCTAGTCCGACTACTGTCGACCGCCATTGGCAACTCTATTCATATAACAAATTAACCACAGAGAATACTAAAAATAAATCATTTTAAATTTAGCATTTAGCATTATACATTTTAAATATTGATTTTACCATGGGGGCTGTTCTCTGCGGTCACTGCGGTAAATTTAACTAACACAAAAGACTAAAATATAATTTTTTACAGTGGGACTAAACTTTTCTTACCTTTCATTCGTCTACTATTTTATAACAGCAAGTTCGATCTGAAACGGACTCCCTAAACATATTTTGATGGAGGAATATAATATGAAATCAACACCATTAATTTGTATTATCGGAATAATGTTTGTTTTCGTTACCCTTGTTTTTGGGCAAACCCAAGTATCGACCACTACTACCCAGACTACCGATATCTTACACTTTCAAGATGTCTGGAACCTGATACATTCAACATTTAACCTTAGTGAATATTATATGGATGCAGAGCATCGAACCGACCTAAATCGAGCCATCCCTGAACTTGTCACTATCTTGGAACAAAAAGGGTATCATTTGAAACCGGTTACTGGTAAAAAAACATTTCATTTCAGAACTGATATCCAAACCGGAGCATGTCAAGAAGAATATCATCTGGTTTCAGAAGATGGCCTGGTAACGCTTGATGTTATGGTGTATCCGGACCGTAACACTGCGTTTGATAATTATAAAAAGCAAGTTCAAGGCGGTCCATCTTTTGGCAATGACGCTAAAGGGCGCGCAACGCAAATCTTACTTCCCAAAGACCCTACGCAGCAAGTCGAGTTGGCTGACCAAATCTTCTCCAAAGGAGTAGTGGTTAATTTAAATTGGATTCTTCCCCCGAATATCACCTGGGAAGTGGCTAATTTTGAACGATATCCAAATGGAGAAGGTGCTCCCCAATGGATGTTAGACTCGCTCCCAGGCAAAAAGTTCAGTCTCTCGACCACCGAATATCAAAATATCTTACATGAATTGAAACCGATGGTGGATTCGTTTTATGCAATCGCTTATCTGGCTATCGAACAGTTGGTGGTACCTGAAGACCGAGTTTGGATGCCGAAACCGGGTGAATCTGGATTATCAGCTCGAGACCGCATTACCGGATTTATGTATCTCTGGTCGGAAGTGAAATATAATTTCGCTAATTTTGACCTGGTATCGACCTTGAATTGGGAACGGATGAAAGATCGATATCTCCCGTTAGTAGAAACCGCTCAGAGCGATGATGAATATTATCAATTACTCCAAAAATTACTGGCTGAATTGCATGATGGACATACCTCACTTCTATGGAGTGCTGGTGTTCGGCCACCTATTCGCATAAAAGATGTTGAAGGAAAGGCAGTTATTACCGATATCGCCGAAACTGATGAACTGAATAATAGCGGACTTAAAAAAGGGATGGAAATCATTCTGGTTGATGGCAAACCGGTCAAAGATATCATTGAGCAAGACCGGTATCCATATATCAGCGCATCTACACCGCAAAGCAGGGATTTAGTCGCCTATTCGCGGTTACTTTCCGGCCCGCGTCAAAGTAAGGTAACACTAACTGTTCGAGATATTAATGGCAATATACACGAAATTTCACTAATCCGACCTGGGAATGATCGAGGTTCTTTTTTGCCCAGTCATCCGGCATTTGAATATCGGTCTATGCCGGGAAATATCACCTATATTGCCCTCAACTCATTTGGAGATCAAAATGTCGTCGACCAGTTTGATCAGATTTTCGATGAAAAGGTTCGGAAAGCAAAAGGATTGATTATCGACGTTCGCGAAAATCAGGGTGGAAGCACCGATATCGGCTATGATATTATCGGCCGCCTAATTAATAAACCGCTAAAAGGGTCTAAAACCAAGACACGGCAATACCTACCAACGCTGCGCGCCTGGGGTAAAGAGGCATATACCTGGCATAACCTAGGAGATTGTAAAGTATCACCTCGAGGTAAGAAACCATATTTAGGTCCAGTTATCGTGTTAACCAGCCCTTCAACGTTCAGTGCCGGTGAGGATTTCCTGGTTCCGCTTAAAGCGAGTAAACGGGCTATACTCGTGGGAGAGCGAACCGGTGGCTCAACCGGTCAGCCATTGATTATTGAAGTCGGTGGTGGCGTAGAAGCCCGAATCTGTACTAAGCGGGATACCTATCCTGATGGCAGCGATTTTGTTGGTAAAGGCGTAATTCCTGATATAGAAGTGCATCCGACACAACAGGATATTATCGACGATAAAGACCGGATTCTCGATACCGGAATAGCTGAACTAGAAAGGTTAATCGCAAAAAAACAGAAATAAGCATAGTAGTTGAGCATAATCGACCATTATCGATATTCAATATCTGGCAATGTATTGATATTAAAGTAACCTCACTTTCCCTGAACTATATTTCTCTGCTACTTTCATATTTTCGCTATTAACGGTAAAATATTAACAAAACTTTTTACCGGTTATATCCTATGCACCTATATAAATTCCGATTTCCAATAGGTATACTTATCATCGTTGTTATAATTTCCGGTTGCGCGACAGTACGGCAGGTAAACGACCGCACTCTAATTGATATTTATGCCGAACAGCGGAAACAGCCGAAAAAATATCCGGTAGTATTTATTCCCGGGATAATGGGCTCGCTCCTGAAAGACCAGAAAACCAATAAACTGGTTTGGGGTAAAGTGAGTATGGGTGTTCCGCAACTGATTGCGCTACCGATCAACGCCCCGTTTCAGGCGGTGAACTTGATTACCGGTAATGATAATCTGGTTCCAGCCGGTATCGTCAACAAATATTCGCTTCTTCCCGGATTAGTTGAAATCGAAATCTATGATAACGCCCGGAAAATTGCTATGGAAGCCGGCGGGTTTACCAAAGATAAAGATGCGTTTGCGTTCTCATACGACTGGCGGAAAGATTTAGTCGATGACGCTAAACAGCTGGGTGAACTTATCGACCGGATTAAACAGCAATCCAATGACCCGAACCTGAAAGTAAATATCGTCTGCCATAGTCAAGGGGGATTAATCGCCCGATATTATGCGAAATATGGGACTGCAGATGTTTTGAACGAACCATCGATCCCAGAACCGACTTATGCCGGAGCGAAAAATATCAATAAAATCATTATGCTCGGTACCCCGAATGCCGGGTCGATGGAATCGTTCCATCGGATCGATCAAGGGTTATGGCTACCGTTTATCGGGAAAATTACCCCGGAAACCACGTTTACCATGTTATCATTATATGCTCTGTTACCTTATCAAAACGACCGGGTGTTTATCGATAAAGAAGGGACTTCGTTAGAACTCAATCTCTATGACCCGGGAAATTGGGAGAAGTATGGCTGGTCGATATTCAATCCGGTACTGCAGAAACATATCTATCAGAAATATCTGAACCGCCAGAGGAAACATCAAGGGAAACTAAAATATGCCGAATATCTGGTGAATCAGAAAGAGTTTCTCGGTAAAGCGTTATACCGAGCGAACCGGTTCCATCAAGCGTTATGGCAGGGAGACCCGAATCTGGAGAAACAGCAGGTGAATTATATCCTATTCGGTTCCGATTGTATCCCTACCCTCCAGCGGGCGATTATTAAACCGAGTAATACCGGTTACCGAACGCTATACCGCGATGCTGACCGGAATATGATGAAATTATTATATGGATTAGGTGATGGCACGGTTACTAAAGAGAGTTTATTAGGGATTAACACTACGCTACCAACCCGGATGCCGACAGCATATGCGATTTTTATTAGCGAAAAACATGGGGATTTAACTCAGAACCCGACCTTTATCGATAATATATTACATGTTTTATTAGACCAGAATTAGTATCGTAGGTATCAATGACTTATGCGGTTTATTATCACATTTATAATTAGTATCTACTTTTCAGCAGCAACTCTTGCGGAACCTAGTCTTAGTACTAACACCGCTTTAAAAATTCATTTAGCGGAACTTAAACCGAAGGTACCGGCAGGGTTCACTGTTATTGTTCAGCCGCCGTTTGTAGTGATTGGAAATGAAGAGTCCGGTCGAGTCCAGCAATGGGCAAAAAATGTCGTGCAATGGGCGGTAGATAAACTGAAACAGGACTATTTCTCCAAAGACCCGAAAGAGATTATCGATATCTGGCTGTTTAAAGATAATGCCAACTATATGAAATATGCGAAAGAGTTGTTTAATGATACCCCATCGACTCCTTATGGCTATTATTCACATACCGACCATGCATTAGTCATGAACGTTGCTACCGGTGGCGGAACCCTGGTCCATGAACTGGTCCATCCTTTTATCCGGTCGAATTTCCCGGAATGTCCCCCATGGTTTAATGAAGGATTAGCTTCACTTTATGAACAATGCGGCGACCATGAAGGCCATATCTATGGATACACCAACTGGCGGTTGAAAGGATTGCAGGGAATGATAAAGTCCGGAGAATTGGTTTCTTTCCAAAAGCTTACTTCCATGAATGAAGATGAGTTCTATAATAACAACGATAAATATAAATATAACGATAATTATGCCCAATCAAGGTATCTCTGCTATTACCTGCAGGAGAAAGGATTGTTAGCCAAATATTACCGTGAGTTCACTGCCAACGCTAAAACCGACCCGACCGGATATAATACCTTACAAAAAATCCTGCATGAAACTGATATGAATCGGTTTCAAAAGAAATGGGAATCGTTTGTGATGCAGCTCACGTTTCCATAACCTTTTAACTATAATATTTCCTCTTCTCTAAAAAACTTTTCATTTTGCCATTTACAAACTCAAAAACATCTGCTATACTAACGCTTGAAATAATTGACTATTATGGATGATTCCAAGCTTACTGCAAAAGAAATATTTCTAGCGACTGGGAATGCAGTATTAGGTGCCGGAGTAGCTGGATTAAGTACTACTTCTCTCCCGGCGGTATTACCAGCGGTATTCGTCGGTGCGTTCTGCTTCCAGGTATTACAACATTTATGGCAGAAAAGGCAGGCTGGGAAGAAACTCGATATCAACCAACTCGCTGCGGAAACTGATGCATTAAAAGAAGCATTAACTAAATTAGGGCTGACTGAACAAAAGCATTATGACCAGATTGAGGAATGTTTACGTTGGATTTGCATAGCCCTAAATAGCTTAGGTGACCGAGTAAAATCTCTCGAAGAAAAATCAAATGAACAAAAACAAGAAATTGGAAGAATCCTTTCAATAACTACTAGTCAAGAACAAATCATTATAGAGTTAACTAATAAAATAAAAGAGCTTCTCGCTCCTCGTGAGATTAGAGAGTCTTTATCTCTAGCTCTTCTACTTACTCCCAGTGTAAAGAAAAATGATTTTTATAAAGCTCTAGTAAATTGCTCAGAAGGAACATTTGAATTTATTCTTGGTCAACTTAATATTCCTAGTGGAATCATAGCCGGTAGGACTGCTGCACAAGCTGCAAGAGCAAATGACCTAATCACTTGGGCTAATGGCCTTACTGGTCCGGGACTTGGAGCTGTATACATAGCTTATATAGAAGCCACAACAGAATCCACTACGGATCAGAAGATACAAGAGACATATGTCGCACTAATCGAATGTATATTTGATCACCCACCGAAAAACTTTGATGAAGAGAAATTTAAAGATACTAACAGTATTTTATTTGAAGCTAATATGTCAAAAGCTCGAATAGCTTCAATTAAGCGAGGAAATACAATCAAGTAATATGTTGAAGGTACAATTATGGATAATACCAAGAATATTGCTAAAAATATTTTTTTTAAAACAGGTAGTTCTCTTTTAACTACGGGAGAATCTAGGTTTAATACTACAACTCTACCAGCTATATTACCTGCAGTATTCGTCGGTGCGTTCTGCTTTCAGGCAATACAACATTTATGGCAGATACGGCAATCTGGGAAAAAACTCGAAATCGCCCAATTGGCTGCAGAAACTGATGCTTTAAAAGAAGCATTAACTGAACTAGGCATAACTGAACAAAAGCATTATGACCAGATTGAGGAATGCTTACGTTGGATTTGTATCGCTTTACATAATTTAGGTGATCGCATCCAATCCCTCGAAATATCAGACCTTCGGCAGGAACAAGTAATTCAGAATATTATTGAAGAGCTTAATATACAAAAAGTAACTTCAACAATCAAAATTGCAGTATCTACCTTCCTTAGCAGTCAAGGTGTTCATAATCTTCCTTATCCTTCACTCGGTAATTTATTTAAAGGACGAGACCAGATTTTAACTGAGTTAGATAAACAGCTTATCTCTCAAAAAGCAACGGCAATTACCCATGCTCTCGTAATTAATGGATTAGGCGGTATCGGTAAAACCCGGCTTGCTGTTGAATACGCTTGGCATTATCAATACCAGTATTCAAACATATTTTTTATTAAAGCCGAATCCCCGGAATTATTCCGCGCTAACCTAGCCGGACTGATTAAACTCGACTTATTGAATTGGCCGGAACAAAATATATCAGAAGAAGAGAAACAAATGATTGCGGTTCTCCATTGGCTTCAGGCAAATACCGGGTGGCTGATGATTATCGATAATGTTGATTGTCAATGTGCAGCTAAAGAAGTAGAAGACAAATTACCTAAACTAGCAAAAGGACAAGTGATTATAACTTCTCGTCTTTCAAACTGGAGTGGTGCGATATGCCAGATTCCTTTAGCGGTTATTGCCCCTGACCCGGCACGGGATTTCTTACTCGCCCGTACCGATACGAGTAGACAGAAACAAGCAGATGATCCTAAACAAGCTGAATTACTTGCAGACCGATTAGGATATCTACCGTTAGCGCTTGAACAGGCAGCAGCATATATTTCCCGGAAGCGATATTCTTTCGCTCGTTATTTGCAGGGATGGGATACTGAAAAAGCCACTAAATTAAAATGGTCTGATTCCCAGCTGATGAATTATCCGGTCTCTATTGCAGTCACCTGGCATCGAACCTTTACCCAACTGAGTTTACCGGCACGAACGTTACTCCGGTTATCATCGTTCCTTGCTTCAGAACCAATCCCAATCAGAATGTTTAAAGAACAGCATGAGTTAGTTAAAGAATCAATTGAACTTTTAGCCCAAGAAACCGGGGAAAAGCAGACAACAGCACAAGAACAAAATATCGAGGATATATTGGGAGAATTAACCGGATTTTCGATGGCAACTATTCAAGGAGAGACATTCTCGATTCACCGAATGGTGCAAGAGGTACTCCGCACGCAGATTCCGCAAAAGGAAATAAATTATTGGATTGAGAAATCACTTAATATACTCGATGCATTTCGACCAAGCCCTCCAGATGATGTACGCACTTGGGAAACATGGAATCTGCTCCGTCCGCATGTAACTCTACTTATCCAAATCGCAGACAAAGCGAAAGCTGGTATTCCAGAACCAACTTCAAGTTTAATGAATGCACTTGGTCTTTTTCTAAAATCTAGAATCATTTTTAATGAGGCGGAATCGTTATATCGTCGGGCACTAGAAATTGATGAAGCCGCCTATGGATCAACTCGTCCAGATGTGGCACGAGATTTGAATAATTTAGCCCAGTTGCTGCAGGATACGAACCGACTCAAA
>JBHGBB010000127.1:0-11672 GCA_041946755.1 bacterium
ATCGCTCAGTTCGATGGGATTGAGGTCTTTCCGTTGCAGGTTTTCTGATAACTGCATATCAAAACACGTTAACGCAGAGATCGCAGCGGATGCTTCTGATTGAGATGCATTTCCGAGATTTGGTACTTGATCCTTGGTACTTGGTACTTGGATAGTTGCCGGCACTTCTTCCCATCCAAGCGATTCCGCGGCTTTCAACCTCCGGTATCCGGCAATCAATTCATTTTCTGATGAGACAATGATCGGATGTAATAATCCATGAAGTTTAATATCTTCTGCTAACTCCGCGATATTCCCTACATCGAATCTGGTGCGGAACCCTACCTTGATTGAAGCGATAGAAATTTGCTGTATAATAATATCCTTTCTTTTTAAAAGATAACCGCAGAGGCCGCAGAGAAGGCGCAGAGCACGCTAAGATTATCTTTGCGGACTTAGCGGCTCCTTAGCGCTCTTTGCGGTTTGCTTTGGTTTATTTGTTTCTTCTATCGTAGCGAAACGTTAAAAGGAGAGAATGTCTCTAGAACTTTAGAGAAAAGTGGACAGATATGAGATGCTTGGAAACCTATCTTCTAACTTCCAACTTTTCCTCCTAGATACTAGCTACTGGTTTCTGGCAATTTGAATATTTTCCTAGAATATATGTTATTATCAGTTATTCAAGGAGGAGAAAAAAACGATGGATTGGTTCGATCAGGTACCGAAAGTAGAACTGCATGTGCATTTAGAAGGAGCAATTCCCTACCCGGCATTATGGGAACTGATACAGAAATATGGCGGAGCCCCTGAGATTCCGGATATGGATACGTTACTCCGCAAGTTGGTTTATAAAGATTTCCCGGAGTTTATCGAGACCTGGATTTGGAAGAACCGGTTTATCCGGGAATATGAGGATTTTACGTTCATCGCAGAACAGGTGGCTATAGATTGGGTTAATCAGAATATTAAGTATGCGGAAACCTTCTATTGCCCATCAGATTTCAGAAGAATAGGATTAAATCCTCAGCAGATAACTCTAGCTATCCGACAAGGGTTATCCCGGGTACCGGAAATCGAAATAGCATTAATTGCAGATTTATGCCGGGATGATGGGCCGGAGCAAGGAGCGAAAACTTTAGCAGCGGTTAACGAAGTTAAATCGTTAGGGGTTATTGGAATCGGGATCGGTGGGTCAGAACAACGCTATCCTCCGGAACCTTATAAACCAGTATATGAACAAGCGCGCGAGTTCGGGTTCTATACCAGCGCGCATGCGGGAGAAGCTGCCGGCGCTGATAGTATCTGGGGCGCGATTAAAGAACTTAAAGTAGACCGGATCGGACATGGTACCCGGGCTGAAGAAGATGAGCAGTTATTAGATTATTTAGCGGAATCGAAGATACCGATAGAATTATGCCCGATATCCAATGTTCGGACCGGGGTAATACCTTCTTTAGAATCCCATCCGGTACGTCGGTATTTCGAGAAAGGGTTAGTTATAACCATCAATTCCGATGACCCGAAAATGTTTGGGAATTCGGTATCAGAAGAATATCGGGAATTAGAACAATGTTTCGGATTCACTAAACCTGAACTCCAGACTCTGATTCTGCAAGGGATACATGCTTCCTGGCTACCTCCGGAAAAGAAACTACAATTGACTGATTCTTTTATTAAAAATCCTATCTGGCAGGTTGGTTTACCTAACCACTAATAACTATTTTCCTACCTTCGGACTTAAGACTTAAGACTTAGGACTGCCTTTATCATTGCGCTGATTTCCACGAAAGCACGAAAAGGTAAAGACACGAAAAATATCTTTATATATAATAGTGGTTTCTTAATTTCGTGTTTTCGCCTGCCTATGCTGAAGCGAAGCTCCGGCTTCGCGCAGGTAGGTGGTAGTCTTTTTCTTAATTTCGTCGGTGCGTTGGATATAGCATAAATGTTATTACTTCTGCTAAAATATAGGGTAACGAATAACAATGGAAATAGGAGGGTAGAAAGTATGCCAACGGCAAAAGTTATATTTCCGAAAAGTGTATTCGATTCTGCGGATACTAAAGAAGATTTAGAAGATTGGCTGTTATCGCATAATCCTGAATTTATCAAGAAGATGCGGCAAGCCCGGCAAGAGGATATTCAAGGTAAAGGGAAAGAATGGAGTCAGTTTAAAAAAGAATTATGTATAAAGTAATCTTCTTATCAGACGCAGAGAAATCATTTAAACGATTGGATAGACCGGTACAATTGCGGATCGCAGATAAAATCGACTGGATGGCGAAATATGCGAATAAAATCATTCATCATCCCCTGGTATCATTACCGGAAGATTTAAAAGGATTATGCCGAATGCGAGTTGGCGATTATCGTATCCTATATTGGATTGACCATACTGAAAAGTTAATTACAGTCTACGAAATTGAACATCGCAGTGGAAATTATCATTCTCTTAAATAAGCAAGCAGTATATATTTTTCTCTTAGATTCCAGCTACTAACTACTCTCCTATATTGTCAAGATGTTTCCTCGCATCTCACATCTCTTGACTGTTTTATTCTCTCCTGTCTACTGTCTACTGGTTTTCTCACTTCTAACTTCTGAATTCTTACTTCTTTTTTTCTGATTTTCAGCAGCTCTTGACTTCTCTTACTAGCTCGGTTATACTATAGATGACTTTTTAATTATAGCTAATTGAATGAGAGGATAAAAAATGAAAAAATTAATTTTGTTGTCCATATTTATTTTGATTATACTAATTTCATGCTCTTCAGAAGATATTGTTATCAATTATGACCTCGACCTATCCCAGCTAGAGAATTTAAAGATTAAACCGATATCTACATTAACCGGCTTTCCAAAACCAACCAATATCTATGCGCAAAACGGGATTAATACCAGCTCGAAAAAAAAGCAACCGAGTGGAATAACGGATTGGTATGGATATGAACCACATTCCGATATGCCTAACCGATATATTGAAATTGATGTTAATGTATTCACGGATGAAACTGCAGCTATTGAACTCACCGAATTTGAGGTTAATCATCGATGGTATAAACCCAAACTGGATAAGTTTATCAAAGGGAAATTAAAAAATGATATCTATTATTACCGGTCGTATATATTGCAGAATCGCTCCGATCCGGAAGGATGCAATATGCCGATGGATAGTTATTCCTCATTTCTTTTATTAAGATATTCAAATATTCTTATATCTATCGATGTTCATGAGGTTAAAACCAAACAGCCTAAAGGGATAACGATATCAGAGCTAAACTACGTTAAAAGCCTTTTAGAAGCAAATGATAAAAAATAGGAGTAATAGGATTATGTTCGATCAAGAGACAGGAGTTCAACTTCTGGATTATAAAGATCGCAAAATCGGGCTGGTTATATTCGGGATCTTAGAAATTATCCTTGGAGCGATATGCGCGCTGGCGGTACCGATGATGATATTCGGGATGATTGTTTCCAGCACCATGAATAAAAGTTCTGATATGCCGCCCATGAATGCCAGCATGCTGATTCCCGGGATGCTGGTCTATATCCTAGCAGCAGTTTGGTTTATCTGGATGGGTATCGGATCGATTAAAGCCCGGCGGTGGGCGAGAGCGCTGATCTTAGTTACCTCTTGGATTTGGCTAATCTGCGGGATAGCCGGATTTTTTGCAATGGTAGTATTGATGCCAAATATGTATGCGCAGATGGCGCAGAAACAGCCTATCCCTCCGGAGATGGTAACGATTATGCAGTTTGTAACATTTGGGTTTATGGCAATTGTTTATATTCTAATCCCGGGAGCGCTGGTTCTGTTTTATGGAAGTAGGCATGTTAAAGCGACCTGCGAATTTTGCGATCCTCAAGTTCGATGGACTGATAAATGCCCGTTACCGGTTCTAGCGATAAGTTTAATGGCGGGATTCGGTGCAGTTTCGATGATATTAATGGGATTTTATGGCTGGGTGGTCCCATTTTTCGGGGTTATCTTAACTGGAATCGCTGGTGCTGGAGTAGCGCTGGTTAGTATGGTATTACTCGGTTATATCGCCTGGGGAACCTATAAACTGGATATGAAAGCATGGTGGATTATGGTATTAATGACTATCATCTGGACGATATCAGCCGGGATAACCTTCTCGCGAGTAAGTTTATGGGAGTTCTATGAGAAGATGAATTTCCCTCAGCAGCAATTGGAATTGATGAAACAGATTGATTTACCGACATATACTATCGCCTTATTCTATGGAGTATGGATCCTGGGTTTCTTGGGATATTTACTCTACATACGAAAATACTTCCTAGTACCTTCAAATAAACAATAATGAGATGCGAGGGGTAAGATGTAAGATATTAGATTTAAGATTGGAGATTGGATATTTATTTGTCCGCCTTAGGCGGATTGGATTTTGACATTTGACATTTAGGTTTATCCTGTCTACGGTCTACGGACTACTGTCTACTGGTTCATTCTGGCTTCGGACTTCGGACTCAAGACTTAGGACTACCTTTATTAGCACCTGATTTCCACAGAAGCACGAAAAGGTAAAGACACGAAATAGGATATCGAGCTTGTCATTGCGAGCTATGCGAAGCAATCTCGAATAGCATTATGCCTCTTTCGTATATGGTCTACGGACTACTGGCTACTGGTTCATTCTGACTTCTAACTTCTGAATTCTTACTTCTTTCTTTCTGCGCTAACGCGCAGCCCTTGACAACAAATATACGGTCGGATATAATACATTTAATTTTTATTTAGATTGAGAAGTATATTATGAACATTGGCTTCTTTTTAAGTTCTTTTTCAGATGAGCTCTATAAAGCAACGGCATATCCTTCAATATGTAAAAGATTCCCACTTTTTGCTTTCATATTAGCAACACCAGCAGACAAGAATGTGTTTCCAGAACTCCTCCTTTATTTTCCAGAGCTTCACTGTCTTACTGAAAACCGTATATTTGTATTCGCTCCTAAGATAAATATACCATTACCATTTAATTTATTAAAAGAGTGTACTGAAGAAACTGAGTTTATAACTAAATACTCCTATGAAGTCTCTAAAGTTCTAGCAACGAAACGATACTATTCACCTGATGCAAGAAAATTTGTAGATAAATCAGAAGCTATTAACGATTTTCTAGAGAAACAAATGCAAGAAACCTATGCATTCGTGCGGTTTATCGGACTTGATTTAAATAAATTGCCTTGTATTTTATTCTTTGATAATCTTAATCCATTAAGAGAATATATTTTATGGTCGCTGAAAGGTTCCTCGGCTTCAGAGGTGATTAAAGATTTTCGAAGCATTTTAGAGGTAATTGAGAAAGCAAAGCATCGAGATAATAATTACAAGCTTCTTGAAGTGATTTACAATTTAAATAAGAAACGTTTCATCTTAAGAGTCCTTTCGGAATTGAAAGAGTTAGCACCTTTTGTAGCAAGTCTATTTGGAACTTAGTAATTATTTTAATAAAATAGATTTGTATATGAATTGGAGAAATTATAATGTTTTAAAAGGATGTATCTTATACTCATTTTTATTTACTATCACTTAATAATTACATGTTTCAGAACAACTTAGATTTGCTTTATGACTAAAAAACAAAAACAACTTAGTAATCCTTTTTCGACTGGTGGAGGTGGTCCACTATTCGAAGCACATGTTCAGTCTTATTTAGTTGTACTCATGCTAACAGGTGGATTTGCACCATGTATGCCTAACTGGCCTATTAGTAAGATTAAATTACAAGGTAAATTTGCTGGTTATGATACGGATGATTTGATTGTTTTTGTCGAAGAACCTAATAATAAACAGCAACGCAAGATCCTAGGTCAAATTAAGCATTCCGTTAGCATCTCTGAAAAGGATCCCCTATTCAACGAAATCATTCAGGCTGCTTGGAATGATTTCAACAATTCCAATTTGTTTTCTAAAGGAAAAGATTGCTTTGTCCTTATAACAGGTCCATTATGTTCTACGGATATAAACGATGTTAGAACCATTCTTGAATGGGTAAGGGAGTCGGAAAATGCCGATGAATTTATCAAAAAAGTTGGATTGGTAAAGTTTAGTAGTCGAGTAAAACAAAAAAAGTTACAAGCATTTAGAACGGCACTAAAAAATGCAAACAATGGTAATGCTGTTATAGATGAGGTTCTATATAATTTTTTAAAACATTTTTATCTTCTAGGGTTTGATTTGGATACCAAGACGGGGGTGACTTTATCATTTATACATTCCCTGATTGGTCAATATTCACCAGAAAATACTACAGCATTATGGACACAAATTATTAATGAAGTTCAATCTGCTAACAAGAACGCAGGTACTATTTCACTAGAAAGTATTCCTGATGATTTACGAAATGCATTCAAACGTCAAAATATCGCTGTTATTTCAGATGAATTAGCAACTAGTCAGTTACAAACAGTAAAACAAGATTGGAAACAAACCGCTTATGCTTCTGATTTGGCAATTGTTAATCTCCTTGGTTCTTGGTGTGATAAAAATGAAAATGATCATATTATAGCTCAGAGACTTGCTAATAAAGATTATAATTCTTGGATTGTTAAAATCAGAGAAATACTACAATATCCTACTAATCCAATCGCTCTGAAAAATGGATTATGGACTATTACTGAACGTTATTCATTATGGCAGGATTTAGGAACCATGCTTTTCGATAATAATCTAGACATGTTTAAGCAATGCATTGTCGATGTCCTTACAGAGCGTGATCCGCAATTTGAGTTACCTGCTGAAGAACGATATATGGCTAACATTCATGGAAAGGTTTTGAAACATTCACCAGAGCTCCGTAAGGGTTTGGCTGAAAGTTTGGCTCTTCTTGGTAATAAATATGATGTTTTAACTAATTGTACACAAAATAAACCCGAAACTATTGCAGTTCTGACGTTGCGTGAAATATTTTCTAATGCGGACTGGAAGTTATGGGCTAGTTTAAATGACCTTCTTCCCCTCTTAGCCGAAGCAGCACCTGATGAATTTTTAGGGATTGTCGAAAATGCTTTACAACAATCGCTTTGTCCTTTCGATGTACTTTTCTCTCAGGAGGGAAAAGGTGCATTTGGCACAAATTATCTAACAGGATTGCTCTGGGGACTTGAAACACTTGCATGGGAAGAAAAATATTTAGTCCAAGTATGTGTGATTCTTGGTGAACTTGCCTCTCATGATCCAGGTGGAAATTGGGCTAATAGACCGATAAATTCAGTTTTAACAATTTTACTTCCATGGCATCCACAGACTATCGCATCCATAGATAAGAGAAAAGTTGCTTTAAATACTCTTCTGAAGGAAAATCCAACAATTGCATGGAAGGTTCTAATAAGTTTGCTGCATAATCAACAACGGATAACTATGGGATCTCATAAACCTTCATGGCGTAGTTCTATACCTGATAATTGGAAAGTGAATGTTACTAAATATGATTATTGGGAACAAGTTTATTATTATGGAGATCTTGCTGTTGAAATGGCTGGTTATGATATAGAAAAGCTTGTAGAACTTGTTAATCATCTTGATAATTTATCTCAAGCTTCTTTCGAAAAAGTTATGAAACTCTTATCCTCTGAATTTGTTAACAATAAACCAGAAAATATACATTTTACGCTTTGGACTAACCTTACTGAATTTACTTCTAAGCATAGACGTTTTTCCAATGCAAAATGGGCTTTGAACGGAGATATTGTTTCGAGAATTGAAAGTATTACAACAAAATTTACTCCTAAAAATCCATTATACCTACATCGTAGGTTATTTAACAAACATTCCATAGATCTCTATGAAGAAAATGGAAATTGGGAAGAACAGCAGCAAAAGCTCGAAAAACACCGTCAAGAAGCTATAAAAGATATTATTGATTTTGGTGGAATTGATAGTATTATAACGTTTATTGAAACTGTTGATTTACCTTTCAATGTAGGATTCTCGCTCGGTATAATTGCACAGCCAAATATCGATTCATCCATATTACCACAGTTTTTAACAACTAATAATAAAAATCTTTTACAATTTACTCATGGTTTTGTTTGGGGACGCCAAAGTAAATTTGGTTGGTCATGGGTTGATAAATTGGATAAAACGGACTGGTCAGTTATTCAAATTAGCCAATTTCTAAGCTATCTTCGTTTTACAGAGGAGACATGGAGGCGGGTATCCACATTGCTTGGTGATTCTGAAAGAGAATATTGGGTTAGAACAAATGCAAATCCATATGAAGCAGATTGCGACCTTGGAGTAGCCATAGATAAATTGATAGAATATCAAAGACCTTATGCAGCTATCAGTTGTATATTTAAAATAGTCCATAATAGAAAACCGTTGGATAAGTCTAGAAGTGTGAAAGCTCTTCTTTCAGCATTATCTTCCACAGAATCTTTGAATACAATGGATGTATATAAGATTGTTGAAATCATTAAAACTTTACAAAATGATCCTAGTACTGATCAGGAAGATCTTTTCAGAGTGGAGTGGGCTTACTTATCCATCCTTAATGAATATCATGGTGCTTCACCAAAACTATTGGAAAATCGGCTTGCTTCTGATCCAGCTTTTTTCTGTAAAGTAATACGTCTTATTTATCGTTCAAAAAAACAAGATAAACCTGAAAAAGAGCCTAGTGAACAACAAAAATTGATTGCTTCAAATGCATGGACATTACTTCATGAATGGAGAACTCCTCCAGGTAAACAGATAGATGGTTCTTTTTCTAAACAACATTTCAGCGAGTGGCTAAAGCATGCTAAAACAATTTGTACGGAATCTGGCCATCTTGAGGTAGCATTAATTCATGTTGGGCAAGTTTTATTTTACAGTCCGCCTGACCCTCTAGGATTATGGATTGATCGAGTTGTTGCTGATGCCTTAAATGCTAAAGATGCTGAAGAAATGCGTAGAGGATTTTCTACGGAAGTGACTAATTCTCGCGGGGTTCACATGGTTGATCCAACAGGAAAACCTGAACGAGAACTAGCAGAACAGTATCGAAAAAAAGCTGAAGAAATTGATAATTCAGGCTATCAACGTTTTGCTGTTACGCTTAGAAATATTGCTGAGGAATATGATCAAGAAGCAAATCGAATTATCTCTGAACACCAACAAGAAAGTACAATACCAACCCAAGATACAAAACTGTAACTCTCCCTACCCAACCTAGATTTTATCTTGGCCTTGTATCGAACGAGATAATATCTCGTTCATCCCAACCCCGAGGTAAAATTACCGCAATTAAAGTCAGAATAGGGATTAGATGAAGAAAAAAATTAATAACCATCCGGTTCTGCAGAAGGATGAAAAACTGAAAGAACTTTCTTGGGTAAGCTTATATCAGATGAACAGACTTAAACTCGTTCTAAGAACCATTCAAATTTCGACCAACAGGTCCTCTCCATGGAATCAACATCGGAACTATCTTTTGGTACTGCCGATACTTATCACCAAACTCAGTGACTAAATCTCGCTCTTCAAGATAAGTACCTAGGATAACCCATACTGTCCATAAGACATTAAAGAGTAATCGGTCTACCCTCAATTCGGGTGTTGACCAGATGAGAACCAGCATATAAAAATATAACGGATGACGTACCCATAGATAAGGGCCTTTAATGACACAATCCGATGTTTGGAGTTGCTCCCCGCGTAGCTGAACTATAATCGGTATTTTGCCAAAGGGATCGAACGCTCCCAGCGCTCGAACCCCCCAGATAAACCCGAGTATAGCTAGTATGGTTATTGCCCAAGGTATTACCTGCAATATTCCATGTATCTGGTAGATAATCGTCGGTGATGTCTGCCAGAATAGTACCATTACGATAAGTGCTACCCCAGACGCGATTGAATATATCGCCGAATGATAGTATCGTGGGATAGATAGAGAGAGCCAAGTACGAAACGATCCCCGAATCATTCCGCTATGCTGAATAAAGAATAATAGGGAAAGCAACCCATCAAAAACTAGCGAGTTTAGTTCAGAGATATCGAATCGGATAAAGGTAAACGGTCCAAAGATGATAAAAGCGTAAAAGAGAAGTAACGAGCCGCCGCCAATAACCAAGGAGAGAAAAATAATTGTATAAGCGATAAACCGAATCATACCCTCTACCTTTCCAACCTTTAACGAATTAATAATACGCTTTATATTCGAACCTGCTGAATCGATAGTTAATTACCAAGAAAACATTGGTGTTATATCCAAATTAAACTTATATCGATATCGTTAACTATCCTAACCTATTTATTTTTAAATGATTATACCTATAAATATCATAGAAGTCAATATAAAATAATTCCGACTCCAAATTTACCTCTTGACACCATTCCCGGCTCTATGCTTTAATATATGAATATATGTTCATCTATTAATGGATGAAAATCCGAATATCGAATATCGAAATCCGAAACAATACTCAAATCTCAAATTCCAAATAAAAGTAATTATTATGAATGCTAAGGAACAAATTCTCCCTGCATGCAAATGTGAGGGAGAAGTAACTTCAGCTCCTCATACAGACCCAAATCCGCAGCCGATTTATCTGGTTCTGGTTAAAGGATTGGGGATACTCATCCTATGGCTGGCAATTTATTGGTATCTCCAGCCGTTCGCTGATTGGCTGACCTATACCCTACTCCGGTTTCCAGCTGATAGTCATTTAGGGAGTGCTATATCGTTTTTCGTTTATGAAGTGCCGAAAATCTTAATGCTCTTATCTCTAATCGTATTCGTGGTCGGGATAATCCGAACTTTTTTCACCCCGGAACGTACCCGCCAGATACTTGCCGGGCATCGGGAAACCTATGGGAATATTCTCGCTGCCGGGTTAGGGATTGTTACCCCGTTCTGTTCCTGTTCAGCGATCCCATTATTTATCGGGTTCCTTAAGGCCGGGGTGCCCCTTGGCGTAACCTTCTCATTCCTGATATCATCCCCAATGATAAATGAAGTTGCAGTAATCTTATTATTCGGTATGTTCGGCTGGAAAGTAGCCATGCTCTATATCGGTACCGGGTTGGTTATCGCTATCCTCGCCGGCTGGACTATCGGCCGGCTGAAAATGGAAAAGTATGTCGAACCGTGGGTATATAATATGCCGGGAGGGAAAAAGAACCTAACTGAAGACCGAAAAACGGAAGAACGGAAGAACGGAATAACTAATGATTCTGATGAGAAACCGATTTCCGGTTCGGAAGCCGGTGCCCTCGATATACCGGAAACTGAATCAATTTCCTGGTCAGTTCGAATCCTTGCTGGGAAACAGGCGATGCTCGAAATCGTCGGGAAAGTATGGCCGTTCCTCTTAATCGGGATCGCAGTCGGAGCCGGGATTCATGGCTATGTTCCGGAAGGGTTCATGGCGAAATTAATGGGTAAACATATTTGGTGGTCGGTCCCGGTAGCGGTTCTAATCGGCATCCCATCGTATTCCAATGCTGCCGGAATTATCCCGATCGTTCATTCTTTATTAGAAAAAGGTGCCGCGTTAGGTACCACCTTAGCGTTTATGATGGCAGTTATCGCGATCTCGTTACCGGAGATGATTATTTTAAGGAAAGTATTAAAACTCCGGATGCTCTTGGTATTCATCGGGATTATTACTATCGGTATTATTCTGGTCGGATACCTGTTTAATCTGATATTATAACCAGTCCTAAGTCCTAAGTCCGAAGTCCG
>JBHGBB010000128.1:0-11661 GCA_041946755.1 bacterium
CTTCAACGTTTTCAATGAATCTTGATCATCAGCCGGCAGTTCAGATACCCGTTCATCCCAAAACGCTTTTAGCGGTACCAGATATAATCCCGATCCTTGTCCTCGGTTCTTGATATTATCGAGATATACTTGCTTTTGATATTCCAGTCGGTTATTGAACATAATCCATTGCATCGCTTCCGCCTTATATTTCGATTGCCGGAATATGATCCAGGCGGTTCCGCCGAGAACCGAAGAACTCACTCCGTTATCCGCTGCCGGCATCGGGAGAACCCCCCATTTTCCTTTCATTTCCGGCGCGCGCTTTTCAATTTCATAATATTGCCATAATCCGTCGATAAACATCGGGGCCGCGATCCCTTTTTCGTTGGATACGAATAATTCGATCCCTTTCGTCAGCGCCATATTATGGGTGTTCCATAACCGTGCCGCATACATTATTCCTTTTTGGAAATTCGGGTCTAACCAATTAACGGCTGTTCCATCTTGATTATATGGATTCGCACCGAGCGGCCAGGAGAATTGACCGATTGACCATGCGGAATCGCGGGTGAAATCGAAGGTAAACTGGTAATCGTTTGCTTCCAGTATCCGAATCGCTTCTTCCAGTTCCGACCAGGTACGAGGGAGCTTAATACCGAGTTTAGCGAAGATATCTTTCCGATAGAAGATACCGAGTGAAGTCATACCATGCGGGATACCATATAGATGGTTTTTAAAGTAGAAAATATTCCAGGCTCCATCAAATGTTATCGATTTCAATTGGGCTATTTCGTTTGGGAATTCGGCTTGGAGATCGACTAAACCGCCGACTGAACCATAATCTCCGGGGCCGCCAAGATTGGTGGTGGCGATATCCGGCGGATCTCCGGCAGCCATTGCGGTTAGGTATTTGGTATAGAATTGGCCCCAGGAAATCGGCTGGACTTTAACTTCGATCCCGGTCTCTTTTTTAAAATCTTTAGCAAACTCCCGATACATCCGGGCATCGTATGCATTTCCGACTGTCCAGAACCGGATGGTAGTCGCAGAACTGAAACTTACTAAAACTACTATTAGTATTGAACTGAAGATAATCTTTCGCCGCAGGTTCATATTACTTTCTGATTGATTTTACTATAATAAAGCATTTAGTCTGGGTAATATAATTTTAAGCAATCGGTGCTAAATATCCGAAAACGTTTTATGAATTTACTTAAAAACTCTAACATAGGATATAAATTCTCGTCAATCTAGAACGAGATTAATATATTCATTTAATGATTAAATTGTTATTTTGCAAGTAATCCAGGGTGATTATATTAATATGGCAGTTAACTAAGTTGATTGCAAAGAGTATTACTATTTCTTATCCCAAGATATCTATAATAGTATGAAATAAGCAAAAAACGTTTTTCGATTTTCTAAATAAGCGTAACATAGGATATAATTTCTATTCAACATCTTTTACTGCTGCTGATATGACTTCTATACAACAGAAATATATACTTGCGATTGATCAAGGAACGACCGGCACCCGCGGGATGCTCTTGAATAAAACCGGTAGAATCATCGCCAGCGCTTATCAAGAGTTTCCGCAATATTATCCGCAACCCGGGTGGGTAGAGCATAATCCGATAGAAATATGGCAGTCGACAGTATCGGTTTTTCGCAAGACGATACATCAATCAGGTATCCAAGCGCAGCAGATAGCGAGTATCGGGATAACCAACCAAAGGGAAACGACCGTTCTCTGGGATCGATATACAGGGAAACCGGTATATAACGCTATCGTCTGGCAATGCCGGCGTACAACCCCGAATTGCGATAAGCTTAAGCAATCCGGGTGGAGAGATAAAATCCAGCAGAAAACCGGGTTGATTATCGACGCCTATTTTTCCGGTACGAAAATTCAATGGATACTCGATAATGTACCCGGCGCACGAAAGAAAGCAGAACAAGGTGCACTCTGTTTCGGCACTATCGATTCCTGGTTGATGTGGAATCTAACCGGAGGTAAAATCCATGCGACGGATTATACCAACGCTTCCCGAACCATGTTATTCAATCTGCAAACCTTTAAATGGGATCCTGATATTTTAAGAAAATTAGAGATACCGGCTTCAATCCTGCCGGAAGTAAAAAAGTCAGCTACGATGTATGGTTATACCGTAAAAGTTGCTGGATTACCTTCAGGTATTCCAATCTCAGGAGTAATCGGCGACCAGCAATCAGCATTATTCGGGCAAGGTTGTTTTTCTCCCGGTACCGCTAAGAATACTTATGGTACCGGCTGTTTCTTCCTCTTTAATCTAGGAAAAAAATTGCGATATTCGAAACATGGATTGATTACCACTATCGCTTGCGATAAATATGGAGAACCGGTATATGCGTTAGAAGGCAGTGTCTTCATAGCCGGTGCGGCAATACAATGGCTCCGGGATGGGTTAGGATTAATCAAGTCTGCTGATGAAACTGAATCTTATGCATTAAATGTTCCGGATACCCATGGCGTATATATCGTCCCGGCGTTCGTCGGGTTAGGTGCACCGTATTGGAATATGAACGCCCGTGGCGGAATTCTCGGTTTAACCCGGGGAGTAACTAAATCACATCTTATCCGTGCGACTCTTGAAAGTATCGCATATCAGACGAAAGATTTGATTACCGCGGTTACCGCGGATGCGAAAACGAAGATCAAAAAACTCAAAGTAGATGGCGGCGCTGCTCGGAATAATTTCCTTATGCAGTTTCAATCAGATATCTTAAATCTGCCGATTGAACGGCCGCAGAATATCGAGTCCACTGCACTTGGTGCCGCATATTTAGCGGGTATCGGTATCGGGTTCTGGACTCCGGAACAGATATCTCAATTCTGTTCTCGGCAGCTTAAGCAGTTTACTCCGCATATGCAAACTAATGAACGGAATGAACTATATACCGGCTGGAAGAAAGCGGTGGCGAAAATCGTACAAAACTAAAATTAACCTCAGAGAGCACAGAGAAAAATCGAGAAATTAAAGAATAGATTCCTGCTTTCGCAGGAATGGCAAAAAACTACTCAGTTGTTCTCAGTGTCCTCTGTGGTGAGAATTTAATATTATGAAAGAGCAATATCGGTTTTTAGCGATAGATTTAGGTGCAGGTAGTGGTCGAGTTATTCTCGGTACATTATCGAATGGGAAGATATCTCTTCAAGAACTCCATCGGTTTGAGACCGGTGGAATAACTATCCTCGATACGCTCCAATGGGATTACACCCGGATATATGCTGAAATTATCAATGGATTAATTAAATATCGTCAAATGTTCGGTGCGCAGCTTGATGGTATCGCGATCGATACCTGGGGAGTAGATTTCGGATTAATCGCTCGTGATGGAACGGTATTAGGCAATCCAATCCATTATCGGGATAAACGAACGGTAGGTATCCCGGACTTGGTTTATAGAACCATATCACCGGAAAAGTTATATCGAGAGACGGGAATCCAGCATCTACCGTTTAATACCATATTCCAGCTCTATTCGATGGTGCATACCCGGTCTCCGATATTAGCGGCGGCAGATTCGATGCTCTTAATGGGCGATCTATTCGCTTATCTGCTCTGTGGCAAACGCGCCTGCGAATATACCAATGCTTCTACGACCCAACTTCTTGATCTGAAGAAGAAGACTTGGAATGAAGATTTAATTTATGGAATTGGCATCCCGCGTAATCTCCTTCTCGATATTGTTCAACCGGGAACGGTACTTGGTCCTATCCTGCCGGAAATTGCGAAACAAACCGGATTGGATGCTACCGTACCGGTAATCGCTCCGGCGTCTCATGATACCGCGTCAGCGATCGCTGCGATACCGGTAACCAGTTCTAAAAAGAACTGGGCGTATATCTCTAGCGGTACTTGGTCGCTGTTAGGTACTGAACTGGATAGCCCGATTATTAATCAAGATAGTTATCAGCACCAGTTTACCAACGAGGCGGGAGTAGATAACAAAATCTGTTTTCTCAAGAACATCAGCGGGTTATGGCTGGTGCAAGAATGTCGGAATTATTGGAATCGGCAGAGTACGGTTACCGATTATGCGAAACTAACTCAAGAAGCGGAATCAGCGGCTCCACTCCAAGCGATTATTGATGTTAACGATTCCAAATTATTAGCGCCGGAAAATATGCCGGAAATGATACAACAGTTATGCCGGGAAATCCGCCTGAGGCGGATACCGGAAACCAAGGGCGAGATTATCCGATGTGCGTTAGAGAGTCTGGCATACCAATATAAGCAGCGAATCCAGGATCTAGATACTATCCTCGGCCGGAAAACTGAACTACTCCATATCGTTGGCGGCGGAGTCCAGAACCGGCTCTTATCCCAATTAGCGAGTGATGCTTGCGGTATCCCGGTCATCGCCGGGCCGGTTGAAGCGACTACGATCGGGAATATAATCGTTCAAGCGATAGCGCTCGGAGGGATTAAATCATTGGCTGCCGCACGGCAGATTATCGCCCAGTCATTTGAAGTGACCCGATTTGAACCGAAAAATACTGAAGCTTGGAAGAAGCTAGTTATCAGTTCTTAGTTATTAGATGCGAAATGAAAAGCAGATTACCATATGTCGTCAGGTTATGGTAAGGGAGCGTCCGCCTAAGGCGGACACTACTTAACCCTAACCCAACTACAGTAAATTAAAAAGAAAGGAGTATTATGAAAAGAATTATATATATTATATTAGTGGTATCCTTATCAATCGCTTTATTCAATGCTTTTTGTTTAGCAAAGTCTCATTCCGCAATCTGCAATCCGAAATCTGAGATCTATGAGTGGAAAAATGTTGAAATCGTGGGTGGTGGATTCATCCCCGGGATCATATTCAGTCCGATTAAACCGAATCTGATATATTGCCGAACTGATATCGGTGGCGCATATCGATGGAATCCAGAAACGAAACGATGGATACCATTAACCGATTGGATTGGTCCTGATGATTGGAATCTCTTGGGAATAGAAAGTATCGCTGCCGATCCGGTAGACCCGAACCTCGTTTATCTGGCTGCCGGAACGTATACTAATGACTGGGTAAAAATTAATGCGGCGATTCTCCGCTCAACTAATCAGGGGCATACATGGCAACGAATAAATCTACCGTTTAAACTTGGTGGGAACGAACCTGGCCGGTCGATTGGAGAGCGGCTGGCTATCGATCCGAATAGCCATAATATCTTATATCTCGGTACCCGGAAAAATGGATTATGGAAATCAGTTGATTCCGGTTCGACTTGGAATAAGGTCGATAGTTTCCCGGTAGAAAACCAGGTCGGGTTTGTTATCTACGATAAAGAAAGTAGTCAATCCGGCGTACCGTGTTCGGTAATTTATATTGGAGTCGCACCGTCATATAACAAGCCGGAATCGATTGTCGGTTTATATCAGAGTATGGATGCCGGTAAAACCTGGGTAACGGTTCCCGGTCAGCCGAATCAGAAATATATCCCGCATCATGCGGTTTTGTGTTCGGATAAAATTCTCTATCTAACTTATTGTAATGGATTAGGACCAAACGAGGTTACCGCCGGTGCGGTATGGAAATATGATACGAAAACCAATACCTGGACTGATATAACTCCGGAGAATCCCGGTAATTTCGGATATGCAGGATTGGCAATAGACCCGAACCATCCGGAAACGGTTATGGTCTCAACACTCGACCGCTGGGCACAAGGAGATACTTTATTCCGGTCGACTGATGCCGGTAAAACCTGGCTTGATATTAAATCTAAGACTGTTCGCGATTCATCGATTTCACCCTATTTAAACTGGGGAAGGAAATCCGCTGAACTTGGTCATTGGATCGGCGATCTGGAAATCGACCCCTTCGATTCGAATCAGGCGCTCTATGTTACCGGCGCAACTATGTGGGGGACGAATAATATGACTGATATAGATTCAAATAAAACTACGTATTGGTCGGTTCGCGCTGATGGGATAGAAGAAACCGGAGCCATTGATATCATCAGTCCGCCTAAAGGTGCGCATCTGATCAGCGGGTTAGGCGATATTTGCGGATTCCGGCATAATGAGTTAACCCAATCGCCACCGGAACAGATGATGCAGAATCCGATGTTTAATTCTACGAATACTCTAGATTTTGCGGAGAAGAAATCGGAAGTAATCGTTCGGGTCGGCTGGAGTTGGAATCAGCAGCATGGTGCGATTTCTATCGATGGGGGAACCAGTTGGAAGCCGTTTGCCACTGAACCAACTAAGAATCAGGCGGGAGTTATCGCTATTTCTTCGGATGCGAAAACTATTATCTGGACTCCGGAAAATAGCGGCAGTTATCTCTCATTTGATTCTGGGTCGACCTGGACTGAATGTAACGGGATATCACGCGGAGTAGTAGTTGTTGCTGATAGGGTGAATCCCAAGAAATTCTATGCGTTCAATTCCGGTTCTGGAACCATGTATATGAGTAAAGATCGCGGTAAGAGTTTCAAAGCGACGGTTACCGGTTTACCGGAAGGGTATAGCCAGTTCCGGCATTTAAGAGCGGTCCCGGGATATGAAGGTGATTTATGGCTAGCGACCGGGTCAACCGGTTTCTATCGGTCAACCGATTCCGGGAAAACCATGAAACGAGTTAGAACGGCAGAAGAATGCGAAGCAGTTGGATTCGGGAAAGCTGCTCCCGGCAAGAAATATCCGGCTCTCTATATAGTTGGGAAAGTTCGTGGGATTAAAGGGATATTCCGATCGGATGATATTGCTAAAACCTGGGTTAGAATAAATGATGATAATCATCAATGGGGTTGGATCGGTCGAGATATAATCGGCGATCCGAGAATATACGGCCGGGTATATCTGGGCACGAACGGCCGCGGGATCTTTTACGGCGACCCCGTAGTAAAAGCGAAGTCCAAAGTTCAAAGTTCAAAATCCAAATAAATGTCAAATTTAAAGACAATCAGACCTGTAGCTGGGTTAAGGTAATGTAGTGGGTTAGGTTGTTGGTTATGGGTAGCTAGTTTTTTTTACCAACTACTCTTCCAAACTACTTAACTCACTCCCTAACCTTGACCTAACTACTTAGTTTAATTAAACTATTTAACCATTTAACCATTTAACATCGATTAGCTACGAATGCAAAAAAGTAAATCTAGATATAGATATCCTTTCCAGAATCCGAAACTACCTATCAAGAAGCGGATAGATAATATTATCCAGCTGATGACGCTAGACGAGAAGATCGTTTGTCTCGGTACCAATCCCAGTGTTCCCCGATTAGGCATAAAAGCTTGCGGGCATGTAGAAGGATTGCATGGGTTAGCGATGGGCGGGCCGAGTGATTGGGGGAGCCGTAATCCGGTATCGACCACAATATTTCCGCAAGCGATCGGGTTAGCTGAAACCTGGGACCCGGAGCTAATCCGGCAAATCGGCCGCGCTGAAGGGTATGAAATCCGATATCTATACCAGAGCAAGAAATATAAACGAGGGGGGTTGGTTATCCGATCACCGAACGCGGATTTAGGGCGCGATCCCCGCTGGGGTAGAACCGAAGAATGTTATGGTGAAGACCCATATTTTAATGGGGTTATGGCAGTTGCGATGATTCAAGGGTTGCAAGGGAACCATAAAAAATATTGGTTAACCGCATCCTTAATGAAACATTTTTTGGCGAATAGTAACGAAGATGACCGGGGTAAATCTTCATCTAATTTCGATACCCGGTTATTCCATGAATATTATTCTGTTCCGTTCCGGATGGGAGTAGTTCAAGGTAAATCGAATGCGTTTATGGCAGCGTATAATGCATATAACGGTATCCCGATGACAGTGCATCCGGTATTGAAAGATATTACCATGAATGATTGGGGGGTTACCGGTATCATCTGCACCGACGGCGGTGCGTTACGTCTCCTTATTTCCGACCATAACTATTTCAAGGAACCGAGTCAAGGTGCAGCGGTTGCGATTAAAATGGGGATAAACCAGTTTCTTGACCGATATACTGATGCAGTGAATGAAGCGTTAACCAAGAATTATTTATCGGTATCGGATATCGATACCGCGCTTCGAGGTAGTTTCCGAGTGATGCTCCGATTAGGGTTACTCGATCCGCAGGAGATGGTACCTTATAGCCGAATCGGGCAAGGTAAAGAGCCGTGGATATCCGATAAACATCGGGACTTAGCTAGACTTGCGACTCAGAAATCGATTGTTCTTCTGAAAAATAATAAGCATTTATTGCCATTAGATAAAACCAAACTAAACTCGATTGCGGTTATCGGTCCTCGGGCGGATAAGGTAATGTTAGATTGGTATAGCGGGACACCGCCATATACCATATCGCCGTTATCAGGGATTAAACAGAAAGTCGGCAAGAAGGTTCGAGTTAAGTTCGCCTATGATAACAAGCATAATGTTGCGGTAACTATCGCTAAATCTGCTGAGGTAGCGATAGTCTGTGTTGGGAATCATCCGACAGCGAATACCCAGTTCGGCATCCCCGGATTAGCATCTGAAGGGAAAGAAGCAGTCGACCGAAAATCGATTATCCTAGAACAGGAAGATTTGATTAAAAAGGTATATGCAGTTAATCCGAATACCATCGTCGTGCTCATTTCGAGTTTCCCTTATGCGATTAAATGGACTCAGAACCATATTCCGGCGATATTGCATATGACCCATTGCAGTCAGGAGACCGGGAGCGCATTAGCGGATGTACTTTTCGGGGATTATAATCCCGCAGGGAGATTGGTTCAGACCTGGCCGCGGTCGCTATCTCAACTACCATCAATGCTGAATTATGATATTACCGACGGTAGAACCTATCTATATTTTAAAGGGGAACCGCTATATCCGTTTGGATATGGATTGAGTTATACTAAATTTGCATACTCGAATCTAAGATTGAGTTCAAGAACGTTGCATAGTGATGGAAAGATAGCGGTTAAAGTTGATATAACGAATACCGGGTCGCGGGTAGGGGAAGAAGTAGTCCAGATGTATATCAAACATCTGGATTCGGATATCGTGCGGCCATTGAAAGAGTTGAAAGGATTTAAACGGATATCAATCAATCCGGGGAAAACGAGAACGGTAACTCTAGAATTAGCGGGTAAGCAGTTAGCGTATTGGGATTCCCGCCTCCGCGGGAATGACGTCATCCCTGCGAAAGCAGGGAGCAAGTTTATGGTTGAACCCGGTAGAATTAAAGTCCTTATCGGCAGCTCATCTGCTGATATCAAAGTAAAGGCAGTCCTAAGAGTAGTCCTAAGTCCTAAGTCCTAAGACTTAAGACTCAAGACTTCGGACTTTGGACTGAATTTTATATGAAAAAAGGAATTATGATTATGCTCTTCAGTTTAATACCCTTGTTTGGATTAACCAGTTATCTTCATGCTTCGACGTTTGTTCCGGCAGACGATCCGAAAATCCAATATTATGGCCGATGGGATATGACCGACCCGAAACATCCGAAACATTCCTGGCCGGGGGTATATCTGATCGTTAAGTTTACCGGGACTAGTATCGGTATTAGGACCGATGATACTGCCAACTATTATAATGTATATATCGATGGGAAATTCATGAATGTTTTCCATGGGACGCAGCCTGGTGAAAAGGATTATATCCTCGCTGTTAATCTCAAAAAAGGGAACCATATCCTGCGGTTAAGTAAACGGAATTTTGCGTTTAATACCCCTTATAATACCTTCAGCGGATTCATTTTAGATGATAAAGGGAAACTATTGACTCCGCCTCCCAGACCGGGGAAGAGAATCGAGTTTATCGGGGATTCGTTTACTGCTGCGGAAGGGAACGAGGTAACCCAGCCGGGGATGAAATGGGAAGATAAGTTTCCATTAACCAATATGGATAAAGGGTTTGCCGGATTGATAGGCCAGCATTATCAATCGGATTATCGGACGATATGCCGGTCAGGTAGCGGGCTGGTCTGCGATTGGCAAGCGAATTATGAATTAACCATCCCCAAACGATGGGATAGAACTCTGATGGAATCAGCTGACCCGAAATGGAATTTCAAATCATGGCAGCCGGATCTAGTGGTTCTCTGCCTCGGTCTTAACGATTCTTCCGGGATGAAAGGGAAAGTCGGAAACTCGACTCTGCGAGACGGCAAGATATCGGATGAGAAATCAATAGAGTTTCGGAATGGGTATAAGAATTTTCTAGCTACGCTTAGGGTTGATTATCCGAAAACGAAAATCCTCTGCGTTGCCGCGTTAGGTGATTGGCTGAAACAAAATATTAACCAAGTGGTTGATGAAGAGAAGTCTGCTGGAATGAAAGATATCTATTACGCTCAATTCGATTGGGTAGATGGATTATATATCGATGGCCATCCGACTATTGCGGGACATCAAAACATTGCCGACCAACTGATTAAAGCCATTGATTCTTATAACATCTTTCTGAAACAGGAAAAGAGAAGAGATTTTTAAAATTTGAGTATGAACGGTTCAGAGTTTAAACTGATTATGTGACAATACGTAGTTGGAGTGGTATAAAAAAGCTGGGAAGAAGCAGTTGATTCAGATCATTGGGTTCCGGCAATCGCAGTAATCGTAATTTGTCACGGTCATTAATAACCAAAATTTCGCAATTTTAGTAGATTATCTCGCGCATCTTTTCCAATAGTACCTGTTGGATCTGAGTCTATTGTTTTTTCAAAATCTTGTCTGGCTGATTTATAATCTTTATTATCAGCATAAGCAAGACCGCGATTGAAATACGCTTCTGTAAATTGTGGATTAAGATTGATTGCTTGCGTAAAGTCCGCGGCCGCTAAAGGAAAATTTCCTTGGTCTCGGTAAACGTTTCCGCGATTGTTATATATTTTTTCATTTAGTGGATTGAGTTTAATTGCTTGCGTATAGTCTGCGATCGCTAAAGTATATTTTCCTTTGTTACGGTAAGCAATACCGCGATTATTATACGCATCTGCAAGTTGCGGATTAAATCTTATTGCTTTTGTGTAATCCTCGATTGCTAAATCATTGTTCTTTTTGTTAGTGTATATAAGTCCACGATTGAAATACGCTTCTGCATACTGTGGATTGAGTTTGATTGCTTGAGTATAATCCTTGATCGCTAAAGTATCGTTCCCTTGGTTATAATAAGAAATCCCGCGAACATTATAAGCGGTGATATATTGCGGATTTAATTTGATAGCTTGCGTATAATCGGCAATCGCTAAAAGATCATTCTTTTGTTTACGATAAGCAATCCCACGATTATAATAAGCGGTTGCATACTGTGGATCTAATTTTACTGCTTGCGTATAATCCGCAATCGCTAAACTAATTTTCTTTAGGTCAGCATAAGTATTTCCGCGATTGTTATACGGGACTGCATCCTGCGGATTTAGTTTAATTGCTTGATTATAATCCGCAATCGCTAAATCATAGTTCCCTTGCGTATAGTAAACAAGCCCACGATTGATATATGCGTCTGCATCCTTTGGATTAAGTGTAATCACTTGCGTATAATCTGCAATCGCTAGTGTATAGTTCTTTAGTATAGTATAAACAAGCCCGCGATTGAAATATGCCTTAATATCTTGTGGATTTTCTTTAATAGCAGCAGTATATTTTTCTATTTCTACTTTGTATTGTTCTTGTATATCTATTTCTTTTTTATGAAAAGTAAATCTCAATAA
>JBHGBB010000129.1:0-11585 GCA_041946755.1 bacterium
GAAAAGTTTTATTTTCAAAATAGCAATACTATCGATTCTGGGCTGTTTAATTGTAGGAATTGCAGGTGCAGTATCGGAATTGACGGTTTCCGGAATGGTCAAAGATGGGATTTCCAATCAACTGATACCGGACGCAAAAGTATATTTTTCCATCCAATCCTATTCTACGAAAGATAAACAGCAAGTTGAATATTCCGGACGAACCACTGCTGATCCGGAAGGAAAATACCAATTTGCGGTTTCTATCGATACTACCAAATTTAAACGAAACCGGTATCTGCGAATTCTGGTTACAGCGAAAGGATATATTAGCGCTATCTATAATGGTCCGGCAATGCCTAAAATTGGAACTCGAGAAATCAAATATAATTTCGGATTGCTTCCTGAAGGGAAGGAAGCAACGGTTAAAGGATCAGTCTATGACGCAGCAACGCTAAAACCATTGCCGAATATTAAGGTAGATTTATCGTTATTAGACTCGGATTTTCAAGCGGAAACATATATTAAAAAAGATAACGAAATCCGGCAATTAGTTACTAATACTAAAGGGATTTATGAAACGCAAATTCCCAGTAAATATGTTGATCAAATCAATTTTACTAGCCGATGGTGGATTTATATCCAGAATTCAAACTATGATATTGTAGCAGTGGATCACAGCGCTACTGGTAAATTCTTGTCCCGGGATACAACCCAACCCGAACCTAACCCGGAAATGAATATTGCCATGAATATCACCGACTATTATCTGGTCAATAAAACCGCAGCTGGGAAATTGGCAGGAACCTTACTTGATCCGAATAATATACCGAGTATGAAAACGAATGTTCGCATCGAAATTCTCCCTGCCGGGGCGCTGATGAATCGGACTGGAAGATTGACTCAAACTGATCAAGGGTATATGAATACCAGAATTGCTAACTTTGAGAAGGAATTATCTACTGATAACACCGGGAAATTTAGTTGCGCTATTCCGCTGCGCTATATTTATAATCCGAATTATACTTTCCTGATTACCGCTACTATAGCCGGGACTCCGGGTCAACAGAGTTTTACCAAACTCTGTATCCCGGGAGAATCGAAACGGGAACTAGAACAGAAACTGGATAATGGGTATATCCTAAAACTAGCTATTGAAACTTTTTCTCGCAAAGAACGCTAAGGTAAAATCGAAAAGAACGCCATGATATTTTTTACTTTGCGAACTTAGCGTCTTCTTTGCGGTCATTGCGAGAACCTTTTTTTATTCCCTATTTAACTATTTAACTTATTTAACCATTTAACTAGTGCCTATAATAATTGAAATTAAAGCGAAATGCGATAACCAAAGTAGAATAAGAGATATTCTTACCTCACACCATGCGCTCTTTAAAGGAACCGACCACCAGATCGATACCTATTTCAAAATAAATCATGGGAGATTGAAACTCAGGGAAGGGAATATTGAAAACCACCTGATTTATTATGATCGGGAGAATACTGCTACTCCGAAAAAAAGTGAAGTTACCTTATTCAAAACCGAACCGGGGTCATCCCTGAAACAGATTTTAACTCAATCGCTGGGTATCCTCGTTATCGTTGATAAACAGCGGGAAATATATTTTATTAATAATGTTAAGTTCCATATCGATGCGGTTAAAGATTTAGGCACCTTCATCGAAATCGAAGCGATTGATGATGATGGGTCGATTGGGAAAGATAAACTCCGGGAACAATGCCAGCATTACCTCGACTTATTCCAGATTAATCCAGCCGATTTAATCTCGCATTCATATAGCGATTTGCTAATAAATAGAATTAAGAGTTAAGAATGAAGAGTTAAGAATTTAAATTAAATATGCGTGCCTTTCATTCTTAATTCTTAACTTTTAACTCTTAACTTCATTTTCTTTTTTTGTTATAAGCCTTTGCCAGGAGTTGTATCGGATGGATAACTTGGGCGTTGAGGTTCGAGCGATATATACCGAGTCCCAGTTGCATCAAACAGGATGGACAGCCGGAAGCGATTAATTGGGATTCAGTATTCGCGATATTATTCATCTTCCGACCAAGGATTTTCATCGAGACTTCATATTTGGTTAGATTATACGACCCCGCACCGCCACAACACCAATCGGATTCGGGTAATTCAACGAACTCTAGATTCGGGATCGATTTCAGGATATCCCGGGGCGCTTTCGTTACCTTCTGCCCTCGACCGAGATGGCATGGATCATGATAAGTCACTTTGATTTTTGATTGTTTACCCTGAGCGAAGTCGAAGGGCGGAGCTTCTTTAATTCCGATTTTCCCGATAAATTCCGAGATATCGACCAGTTTCTTTTTAACCTGTTTCGCGATTTCCTCTTCCGGCTCACCATGAAATAACGCTTCATAATCTTTTAAAAACGACCCGCAAGACGCGCAATCAGTGATAATCGCATCCACATCTAGGTTCTTGAAGATATTCAGATTATACCGGGCAATCTGTTTCGCCATATCAAGTTCGCCATACGCCCGATGCGGCATCCCGCAGCATTTCGCATCCAGGATATTGACTACTTCACAATGGTTCTCGGTTAATACCGTTAAACTTGCCCTAACCGAACTGGTAAAGATCAGGTTATTAGCGCAATTTAAAAAGTACCCTACCCGATATTTCTTTTCACCCACTGCCGGAACAACTTTCGGTAATGATTTCCGAATTGACCGGGATTCCAGGTTCGGTAGAATATGGTCTAAATCATTCAACTGCTGCGAGACTAACTTGAGTATCCCTGTTTTCTGGATAATACTGCGTAACCCGATTTGGTCATAGAGCCGGTATGGTACCATCGCCCATTCTAATCTCGGTGAGGTTGCCATCAACCAATGGAATAACGGCGCTTTAAAAAACGGCTGTTTCCGGTTCTTATTCAAATACGCTTTAGTATCGAGAATAGTTGAATCGACTAATACTCCTGAAGGACACGCGGTAACGCATGCCTGGCAGGATAAACAATGATATACCAGTTTATTCAACCGTTTGGTGGTATCGAGTTTATTATCCGCTACCGCCCGGGATAACGCTACCCAGCCGCGCGGACTGGTACTTTCAATTCCTAACTCCCGATATACCGGGCATACCGGTAAACAGAACCCACACCGCATACAACTCAGCATCTGCTCATAGGTCGGAGCAGCGAATTTTCTTGAATTACTCATGTTAAATTTAGCATTTAGCATTTCATATTTTAAAATGCTAATTTTGCATTTTGCAATAATTGGTTTTCCTATATGCTCGCTACTATCTACTAGCTACTTTATTAACAAATATTTTTCCTGGATTGAGAATTCCATTCGGGTCGAGTGCATCTTTAATCTTCCGCATGGTATCGATTCCCGAACTGCCTACCTGCTGAGGTAGGAACTGCGCTTTCGCGATGCCGATACCATGTTCACCGCTGATAGTCCCATTTAATTTAAGTGCTGCTTCGAATATCTCATTAACCGCTTTATGCACCCGTTCCATTTCAGCTGTATCCCGTTCATCAGTAAGAATCGTTGGATGCAGGTTGCCATCTCCCGCATGACCGAAAGTAGCGATTTGTAACTGATATTTCTCAGCGATTTTGGTCACTTCAGTAACCATCGCTGCCAGGTTACTACGTGGCACTGTTGCATCTTCAAGAATCGTTGTTGGTCGCGACCGGGCTAACGCCGCTAACGCACTCCGGCGCGCCATCGCTAACTGGTCAGCTTCTTCTTTAGATTGGGCAACTTTAACTTCAACCGCATTACATTCCCGAGCGACTTTTTCTACCGACTTCGCATCTTCTTCTATTGCCGCAGGTACCCCATCGACTTCGATCCATAACAAGGCATCGATATCCAGCGGTAATCCGATTTTCGCATAATCTTCAACGCATTTTATGGTTAACCGATCCAGCATTTCTAAGGTTACCGGGATAACTTTCGCTTCAACGATTTTAGAAACCGCTTGCGCTGCATCTACCAACCGTTTGAAATAGACTAAGAGAGTTTTCCGGGCATGAGGGAATGGGATCAACTTAACAATTATCTTGGTAACAATTCCCAAGGTACCTTCAGAACCGATAAACAACTGGGTTAAGTTATAACCGGCAACATCTTTTACCGTATACCCGCCGGTTTTGATAATTTCGCCGGTCGGCAATACCAATTCCAATCCTAAAATATAATCTTTCGTCACCCCATATTTGAAACAGCGCGGTCCCCCGGCATTTTCCGCAACATTCCCGCCGATCGAGCTTACTTTCATACTACCCGGGTCAGGCGGATAAAACAATCCGAGTTTTTCAACAGCATTATGCAGTTCAGTGGTAATCACTCCGGGTTCAACCGTTGCGGTAAGGTTTTCTTTATCGATATCGATAATCCGGTTCATCCGGTTCATAACCATTACTATCCCACCCTGAACCGCAATCGAACCACCGGAGAGATTGGTTCCAGACCCGCGGGGAATAATCGGAATCTTATTCTGGTTGGCTAGTTTGACGATAGCAGCTACTTCTGCGGTATTTCCCGGACGAATGATAGCTTCCGGCGCATGATGTAATAACGGTGTGGAATCATAGCCATAAACATAGAGGTCTTCCGGAGAATCTGAGAAATACTCTTTTCCAACAATCGTAATTAACTCTTTTTTAATTGAATCGGATAGCATAGTTTTTGAAGTTGTTAGTTGTCGGTTGTTAGTTATTAGACTAAAAACTAACAACTAAAAACTAAAAACTGATTGGTTATTTAGACTTAAATTGTGGCAGCCATTTTTTCTCGGCTTTAAACATTTCATCGACCATATTCCGGATTTCTTCTAAGGAACATACCGCCGCGGTTAATGGGTCATAGGCAATCGCCCAGAACGCCATCTCTTTATCTCCGGTTAATGCAGCTTTAACCGCCATCTCCTGGACTGCGATATTGCTGCGGTTTAATGCGGCTAGTTGCGGAGGGAGATCGCCGACATAACAAGGATGAATCCCCTGTTTATCGACATAACATGGCACTTCGACGCAACATCCTTCAGGTAGATTGGTAATCAACCCATTATTTTTAACATTGCCATTAATCCGGCGGACGATGCCGGTATGCAGCGAATGAATTATAAACGACCCATATTCATGGGATTGGGTTAAATCGATTGGCTTTTTACTCGACGCGATTTTCTCTAATTCGACGGCATAATTCTCGCGGTCAGTACCATAAAGCTGGAGGATGAATCCGGTCCCACCATTCCAACTGCCACCGGGAGTATATTTCTCTTTCAAATCCGGCCGTTTCCGAAACCAGGCGTTATATTCGGAATTATGTCCGCTAGATTCGGTAACAAAATATCCCAGATGTTTAAACATCTCGAATCGGGTAGTCTCGATATTATATACTTTCGGGTCATTGATTTTTTTGCGAACTAACGGATACGCATCTTTCCCTTTCCACTTAAATTCCAGGAACCAGGCTTGATGATTGATTCCAGCGACCCAATATTCGACTTCATTGGATGGGATTCCGATATAATTCGATAACTGCCATGCAGTACCCTGGACACTATGGCATAACCCGACATTCTTTACAGAGGTCGCGTCATTAATCGCCCAGCAGAGCATTGCCATTGGATTGGTATAGTTCAATAGCCAGGCATTCGGACAGTATTTCTCGATATCTTTGCAGATATCGACTATTACCGGGATAGTGCGTAGTGCACGAAATACTCCGCCCGGTCCTAGGGTATCACCGATACACTGGTCTACTCCATATTTCAGCGGAATCTCAATATCCGGCCGGATGACCTCGATATCTCCCGAAAGTATCATGATGATTACATAATCGGCACCTTTCAACGCTTCTTTCCGGCTGGTAGTCACCTGCAGTTTCGCCGGGAATTTACCTTGTTTAATAATCTTTTCGGCTATTCTCCGGGTATAATCCAGCCGTTTTGGATTAATATCCATCAATGCGAACGTTGCATCCTGCAGTTCCGGAAACCCTAATATATCGATCATCAATCTGCGCGAAAACCCTAAACTTCCAGCACCGATAAACGCTATTTTCATATAATAAAATAACCACTGAATCCACTGATTGGTATCTGATATTTATCTCAGTAGTTCCAGAGGTTTTTAAATAGTCCCTCCTAGGATATTTTATACTATCTATTTTATCGTGATTTAAGGTTTTAGGCAAATGAATGGAGATTAGAAAACAGGATTGTTTACTCCGGTATTTTGAAGGCAGTTTCTCATTATATAGAAAGACGATTCCTATGGTATACTAACATACTTTTATAATCTTATCTTTAAAGGATAAACCTATGCATCGCTTATTAATTCTATTAGTAATTCTAGTGTTAGCTGCTACCTGTACTTCAGCTATGACAATCTCTAGCGAAGCCCCGGGTAACATCTTTATCACCGGAAAATCCATTCAATTCCGGATCACTGATACTGAAGGAAAAATTGAATATACGATTAAAGATTATTTTCATTCTACAATTACAGCAAACAAGTTAGAATCTCAAGCACCTTCTACTATTTTGCAACTCGGTACATTCCAACCCGGTTGGTATGAACTGCTATGCCAGGATAAGAATACTACTCAATCGGTTTCATTCGGAGTAGTTATCGACCGAAATAACGCTCCTTTATCAAAAGAGGGCAAAATCTGCGCGGATGCGGCTAGCGCCTGGTTGATTCGCGATGATAAACTAAGAGAACCGTTTGCCCGGATGGTTAAACTAGCTGGGGTACCCTGGGTACGGGAACGAATCGCCTGGCATGCGGTTGAAGAGCAACCCGGCAAGTTCGATTGGAAACAATATCAGACCGTTGCCGATACTTTATCCGTAGAAGGTATCCATATCAGCCAGATTTGGCATGATTCGCCTGCTTGGGCGAATGATACTAAAACTAATTTAGCACTGATTGCTGATTTGCGGGATGTATATCGATTCTCGAAAACCGCTTCGGCACATTTCGCCAACCAAATCCAGGCGTGGGAAGTTTGGAACGAACCGGATGTATCTTTCTGGCAAGGGTTAGCTGACCGGTTTGCCGGAGTTCAGAAAGCAGCTTATCTGGGAATTAAAGATGGGAATCCGAACGCGGTGGTACTGAATGGGGCGCTATGTATCGGAGTTCATCCCTTCGCTCACAATCTGTTTGAAAGTGGAATCGCACCATATATGGATATTTTCAACTGGCATGATTATGCGCCGCCATCAACGTTTCCGATGCAGTTAAGGGAATATCGGAGAAATATAGCGTATGCTGATCTGGCTGATAAACCGGCTTGGTTAACTGAAGCCGGATTACCGCTTCGCCAACTTAAAAAAACCGGGATTATACTTGATGAAGGCCAGCGGAACCAATGCCGATGGGTACCGCAATCGCTGATTATGTCACTCGCTGCCGGAGTAGATAAATCGTTCTATTTCGTGCTGCCGCATTATCTGGAAAATGGGAATCAGTTCGGATTACTGCATCCGGATTTATCGCCATACCCCGGGTTTTTAGCATTATCCGCCTGCGCAAATATTCTGGGTGAATCAGAATATCGCGGGTCATATAATCTGAATATTCCCGATGTTACCGCGCAGGTGTTTCAGACTAAACATACTCAAATATTAACCATCTGGTCGAATACTAACCGAGAGATAACGATCCCGGTAAATAGAAAGACACATGATATTAAACTATTGAATATCTTCGGTCAGGAAACAATAGTAGAATCCAACCAAGGTAAATTGAATATCAAAGTCGGGCCTGAAACAATATATCTCGTTGGAAAAAAGAATTGGTTGAAATCGAAATTAATATTACCCGCCACCTTACCGCATCCTGCTATCGGTAAGAGCAAAACTCCATCTCGTATCGTTGTTGAAGGATACTGTTATCTGCCGTTTGAGAAGGATTATGGGAGTTATAATGTGGCTAAAGGAAAACCGTTCCCCTACTTTATCGAACTATATAATTTTAATCAACATCAAACGGTTAAAGGAACCTTATCTATTTCAGCGCCTTCGGAGTGGAACATAACTATACCAAAACAGGAGTTCTTTTTGAAGCCGATGGATCGGCAAATAGTTGAACTCCAGATAACTCCTTTCGGCATCCCTACCGGTGCATTTAAAGTAACCGTTTTATTTAAGCCTGAGAAGCAGCAACAACCTTTTCCCATCTCAGTCAGTTATTTTAAATTTGATTTAGCGGAGTTAGCTCCGGTTGCCCGGAAACCGCTGAATTGGGGAGATGCCGCGAAATGGCAGTCGAATGTCTCGGATAATGGAATGGTGAAAATCGAACCTTCTTTCCCTGATACCATTCGCATCACCTCCCAGTTTACTACCAGCGGTGACCGGTGGGCGTATCCGGTACTGAACTTCGATCCTCCAGTCGATTTATCCGGATATGATGGAATCATGTTTGAGATGGAAGGAGACCATGAGGTAGCGAATATTCTTACTGGCTTGATGCTGGTTGAACCGAATGGCGCCCAGTATCTAAAACAAACGCCGTTACTGTTTGGGAAACAGAAATTAGTGTTTCTCTTTAAAGATATGCATTGGGGCAGTTTCTCGACGGTAGACGATAACCTGCACCTGGATTTGAACCGGATCTCAGCGGTTAAACTCGGATTGAATACCAACCGGAATGAAGCGCATTTTGAAGCCGGTAAATTCGAATTAGTTAAATTCTAACTATTATATTATGATGAAATATTTTCGCGCTCTTTTTGTAGCTGGTTTACTTCTCTTAACAGCAGATTTATCTATCGCCATAACCATTACCTCTTCTTCTCCGGGAAACATTTTCGTTTCCGGGCAATCGATAGACTTTACTATTTCGAATATTACCGATACGGTAGATTATACTCTTCAAGATTATTTCGGTAACCAAGTAATATCAACCCGAATTGCAGGGCATAATGGAACTACTACCATTCAACTCCCTCCGCTAAATCCCGGCTGGTATGCATTGCAAGTGCATGATACGACAACTACTGCATCAGTTTCTTTAGGGATAGTCATCAACCGGGCGAACGCACCATTGCCGGTTGACGGGAAAATCGGCGCTGATGCTGCAAGTGCCTGGATAGTTCGCGATACTACTCTGCGGAAACCATTTGCGCACCTGGTTAGATTAGCGGGGATTCCTTGGGTTCGAGAGCGGTTATCCTGGACTGAAACCGAACCGGCACCGGATACTTTCACCTGGGGAAAATATCAGACGGTACCGAATTATCTATCTGAACAAGGGATTCAAATCAGCCAGGTCTGGCATGATACTCCGGGCTGGGCAAGATATTCAACTTCAAAATCCCCTTTCATTGCCGACTTGCGGGATGTATATCGATATATGAGAACCGCATCCAGCCATTTCGCGACTCAGATTCCCGCATGGGAGATTTGGAACGAACCGGATTATGAGTTCTGGCCGGGGTTAGCGGACCGGTTTGCTGGATTGCAGAAAGCCGGATATTTTGGGGTTAAAGATGGGAATCCGAACGCGCAGGTTTTAAGCGGTTCGCTCTGTATCGGGGTGATGCCTTTCGCCCGGAATCTATTCGAATGCGGAATTAGCGAATATATGGATATATTCAACTGGCATTATTATAGCGTTCCGGAATCGTATCCGATCGAACTGCACGAGTATTTCAAGGAATTACCATTAGCGAACCTTAATCATAAACCGAACTGGCTAACCGAATCCGGAGTCCGGGTTAATCTGATCGATAATACCGGCATCTTAAGTCCGGAAGGCCAGCGAGTGCAATGCCAATGGATACCGCAATCCCGGATTATGGCATTATCCGCCGGGGTAGATAAATCCTTCTTTTTTATTATTCCGCATTTACATAAAAACGGAACCCAATTAGGAAGTCTCCATCCGGATTTAACTCCTTATCCCGGATTTATCGCGTTATCGGCCTGTGCGAATATCTTGGGTCAAGCGGAATATCTGGGTGAATTTCAATTCCATAGTCCGGAGATAGCCGCGCAGATATTCAAAACCAAGACTGATACTATTATGACGATTTGGGCTAAGAAGAAAACCGAGTTATCTATCCCGATAAACAAGAAAGTTACTGAAATCAGGCTGTTGAATATTTTTGGGAGTGAAACCACCGTAACTATTCAACATGGTAAACTATCAGTTACCGCTACCCGGGAGACCATATATCTCATACAACAAGGGAATTGGATCAAACCGAATTCGATACCGGCTTCTTATCTCCGGCATCGGGATATTCCAGCAGCAAAACCTCCTTCGCGAACTATCCTGGTTGGATATAGCGATATACCGTTCGACAAACAAATGGGCGCTTATATTATCTCACCATCGAAACCGTTTCCTTATACCATCGAGGTATATAATTTCGATACGGCACATTCTACACAGGAGATAGTTAAACTCGATATGCCCGCGGGGTGGGAAACGGCTGCTACTCAATATCCCATTACCTTGCAGCCGATGGAACGTAGAGTAATGCAGATTAATCTCATTCCGAAATCGGTTAAGATAGGAACCACCAAACTCTATCTCCGCGGAAGGTTTGGGAATAAATCAATATCTCCTTCGGTCAGTTATTTCATTCCGGATTATGCGGAATTGGTACCAACTAAACGGAAACCTATCGATTGGAGTAAATCGACCTCCTGGTTTATTACCCCGATTCCTAACGGGTCTGCTACGATAACTTATCCATCTCCGGAAACGGTTTTGATTAATGCTCAATTCCATGGCGCTGATGCCCGATGGATATATGCCACCATAAAATTCGATAAACCGATCGATATTTCCGGATATGATGGAGTAGCGGTAGATTTGGAAACCGACCAAGCCGATGCTAATAATCAATCGGGGGTTATACTGATGGAAACTACCGGCAGCCAATATTTAGGATTAAGACCATTATCTATCGGGAAACATCGGGTAGTATATTTATTTAACACTATGCAGCGAAGAGGAACCGCGGCGCTGGATCCAAATTTACGGCTGGATTTAAATCAGATCGCTGGGGTTAGATTAGGATTGAATACCAAACAGAATAAGATTATACTTACAGCCACTCATTTCGAATTGGTTAAATTCTAATGCTTATTAGGAAACCAGGTCGGAGACTCGACTCTACCGAGAATCCAAGAGATTATTAATGGCTAAAGAAAAATATTCTTTAGTATTAATATTTTAGTTTTTGGGTTCTTCCGTTCCTACGTTCTTCCGTTCTTTCGTTCTATCGTTTTATTTATTATTAGAATTCCGAATCGATCTGTTTCAGATGATGTTCTTGATGTTGAATATAATCTTCGATTAATTCTGCTAACGTTATCGGTTGATTTTCTCCAATCCAGCATACTACTTTTAGTTTCTCTGCCGGGATTTGATTGATAATATACGCCAGATGTTGATTTAGCGCTATCCAGAGATTTAAGATATCAATCCAATTCTCAGCCTGATAATTCTGGCTTCTAACCCAATCAGTTTGTTTATATACCGGAAACCGGAATTCCGATACCTGCTGAGCGCGAACAAACCGCTGGTGATTGTTACTAGCCGAATCGACCATATGCCCTAAAATCTCTTTTTTAC
>JBHGBB010000013.1:0-35573 GCA_041946755.1 bacterium
GGCCGAAACGACCCCTGCCCTTGCGGCAGCGGTAAGAAATACAAAAAATGCTGTGGGGCAAATGCGTAATGCTGTTGTAAAAATAAACTTCACTGCTCAATAATTTTCCTAAATCTCTCCATACTTAGAGCGTCTATTTTGAATTAGATAATAAAGACGCTAATTAATATTTATTTTCAATTAAACTAGTGTTGTAAAATTGTTTCTATAACCTGATTTAGGAACCAAAATAATTCTTTTCCATTTGGTAAATAATTCGGTTAGGGAATCTATTGGATACCTATTAAGTATTGGTAGACAATTGTTATTAAGTTAGTTAGAATAAGATATTAAACCACTACTTTATATACAGGATATTTTAGGATGCGGTATTTATACCTCAATAATTAGGACGATATAATACCTTCAAAACATCGGGCGCGGGAACCGCGCCCCTACTCTGATTTGAGCCAATACAATTTGACAATCAACTTTTTAACTATATATAATGGATTACAATTCAAACTAAATCATTTCCATTGAGGTTGATGTATGTCATCTATAAATCGCTTGCCTGAAGAGATACTTGCATTCGAATCTTTCTTAACCTTGCCGAATAGCGATCCTAAAGGGTTCGCCGGTTTTTTTAATACCGGTGAAATCCTGGTTACCCGGGTCCCTGCCCGATTAGATATAATGGGTGGGATCGCCGATTATTCCGGAAGTAATGTTTGTGAAGGAACCTTGGGCCAAGGAATGATAATTGCTCTCCAACCGCGGACTGATCGCACGCTCCGGATACGCACGATGCAGATGCAACAACCGAGTCTGCCGGTAGAAACCCGCATTCCGCTTGAGTATTTTACGAACAGTAAAAAGCCTGGTTCGTATACTAATATTCATCGCTTATGTTTTTCGAATCCGCTATCTTCCTGGGCGGCGTATATTGGCGGCAGTATTTTCACTTTATTAAAAGAAGAATCAATCAATCTGCGATTTGGATTTAGCCTCCTTTTATTAGGCAATATTCCGATGAATGTTGGTATCGGTAGTTCCGCTACTGTCGAAATCGCTACCTTACACTGTTTACAGCATTATTTAAATCTGAATATCTCCGAATCCCGGTTAGCGCAATTAGGGCAACTAGCCGAAAATCTGGTAGTCGGCGCTCCATGCGGAATCATGGATCAGATAACGGTAGCCAGCGGTAAACAAGGGAAATTAACCCATATCCTATGCCGGCCTGGAACGATTATCGGAAATGTTAATATATCGAAAAACACGGCATTTGTCGGCATCAATTCGATGGTGAAACATTCGGTTGCCGGTGCTGAATATAGCGATGTCAGGATCGGCGCGTTTATCGGTAAAAAGATGATTAATCGTATCCGCGCACAAAAAGATAAACCATCAATAAAATATCTTACCGAATTAACCGTGGAAACATTCGAAAAAGAATATCAATCTCGATTACCGAAAACGATACTCGGTTCGGAATTTATCTCGAAATATAAGTCTCATGAGGATCCGATAACCAAGATTCAGCCGGATGCTGAGTATCGCGTTTTAGGACCAACTTCGCATCCGATATATGAAAATCAGCGGGTATTAGAGTTTATCAAACATCTGAACTCAGCAGGTGACAAGAACGACGCGGTATTGATAACCGCGGGAGAGAATATGTTTGCAGCGCATGCCAGTTACCGAGATAACTGTTTACTATCAGTTCCGGAAGTAGATTTTATCGTTGATGCGGTGCGGAAACGCGGGCCGAAAAAAGGATTATACGGTGCGAAAATCACCGGGGGCGGTTCTGGTGGTACGGTAGCTATTTTTGGTAAAGAAACCGCGCTAACAAAAGAGATTCCTGCCATAGTTCGAGAATATAAACGATTGACTGGATTAACTCCGGATGTGTTTATGGGGAGTTCACCCGGTGCCATTGAATTCGGCACATTCCGTTATACCTTTAGTTCAAAAGGGTGGAAGAGGAATAGATGAAAATTCAAAAAGCCGTAGTTCCGATAGCCGGGTTAGGTACCCGGTTTTATCCGGCATCACGTGCATGCCGGAAAGAGTTCTTACCGGTAATCGCGTCGGACGGTATTGTCCGCCCGCTATTGCATTACCAAATTATCGATCTGATTGATGCGGGAATAGATCAAATCTGTCTAGTAGTTAACCCGGGGGGAGAACAAGCGGTATTGGATTATTTCCGGATAGCTGATAGCCGGTATCAACCATATTTAAAGAAGCATCCTACCCTGATGCAGGAAGCGGAAATGATGGAAAAGGTTATCGACCGGTTATCTTTTGCGGTGCAGGAATCGCAAGAAGGATATGGCCATGCTGTATATATGAGCAAACAGTTTGCTAATAATGATCCGGTTTTAGTTTGTTTAGGCGACCATTTATTTCGCGGAAAAAAGGAATCATGCTATAGCCAGTTGATACAGGCATTTTGTCAATGCCATGGCAAATCGGTCTCTGCGGTTAACCGGATATCAGAAGATGAATTAAAATCGTATGGAACGATTGCCGGGAAACGATTGGAATCGAATCCGGATTTAATCGCAGTATCGCTGATTATCGAGAAGCCTTCAATCCCTATAGCAACCCAGCTACTCCGGGTAGATGGATTAGAACCAAACGAATTCCTCGGTTGGTTCGGTATGCATATCCTTTCCCCATCGATTTATGCTGTGCTTGAAGAAATGATAAGGCATAATGTTCGGCAGCATAATGAATTTCAGTTAACTTATGCACAAGAATTATTACGACAGCGGGACGGATATTATGCCTACGAAATAAAGAAGGGGAAACGATTTGATTTCGGTTCTCCGCAAGATTTCGCTAAAAATATAGCAGAGTATGCGAAGGTATAATAATCGTTGGCGGTAGGGGTGAGGTTACCTCGCCCTAAATATCTTCTTGTGGAGACCAATATAACCTTTAGGGCGGGAGAACCCCGCCCCTACTCCAAGGAAATCATTCAATTCCTCGTTTTTTCGCTTCATCGAGGATAGCTGCAGTTGCGGTCGCACCGACTCGGGTTACTCCCAGCGCTCGAACCCGGAGGATATCGTCCAGGGTTCGAACTCCCCCGGCAGCTTTAATCTGGACTTTTTCAGAACAATGTTTCCGCATCAGTTTCAGGTCGTGGTCGGTGGCGCCTTGATATGCATATGTTCCATCCGGTCCTTTAACAAATCCATACCCGGTAGAGGTTTTAACGAAGTCGACCCCTATCTTATCGCAGAGTTCGCAGAGTTTGATTTTATATTCGTCTGAGGGTAAGAAATCATTTTCGAAAATAACCTTAATCAGCGCTTGATGTTCTCTAGCAACATTAGTAACCGCTCGGATTTCTCGGTCGATATATTCCCAATCCCGGGATAATACTTTCCCGATATTAACCACCATATCGAGTTCAACCGCGCCATCAGCGCAAGCTTGTTCCGCTTCCTGTATTTTAATTTCAATGGCGCTATTCCCATGCGGGAATCCGATAACTGTACCTACCGCAACTCCTGAATCTTTAAGTAACTCGACCGCCATTTTTATGGCATAGGGTTTAATACAGACCGATGCGACCTGATATTTTTTCGCTAACTCGCAGCCGGATTTTAATTCGGTATCGGTCATGGTAGGGTGCAATAACGAATGGTCGATCATTTTCGCGATACTTGGTATTGGAACTGGCATAATTAATATAGTCTCCTTTTTTAAAAGCGTTTTTGGGGACACAGATACTCGCAGATTAGTTAGATCAAAATCATAATTCTATTCATTTCTTTTTCAGCGATAATCAGCGGCTAATAAAAGTTAATCGATCATCGAAAAGCAATCGATAGCTTTCTCTCCATAGAATAAATATTTCAGTTTCAATCCTGCCGGAGTTGGCTGGTCGTTAACAATATAAATCGGTTGCGGTGCATCTTCGAAAATATCCGATTGTGCCTTAACGCCATATTTCTGCGATATATACGGTTGGAACCATCGATAATTCATTATATCAGGCGGGATGAATAAGGTTGAAGTCGATATCGGCACGAGAACAAATAAAATCCAAATCGAGATTCCGAGAAATAATAAAATCCGGTGGATTAATCTCCGCGGTATCGCTTCTTTTCTAATCAACCATAATTGACCGATTATGGCTGCTGATATAGGAATTAACACTTGCCAAGGATTATATAGCATAACTTCAAAATAGCCCAAGAACGAGTTTATCGCATAATACATAATAATTCCGGTTAATGGAGGCAATATTATCAGAATAAGTATAATCCCGGCAGTAAGATAGAGTTTCGTATCGAGAAATTGGTTTTCTTTAACCGCATGGATTATAGGAATGGCGATGAGATACGCTACCGCAAACCGCCAAAGAATTGATAATATCGGATTTCGATATACCCAAGCCAGGTTTGAATTATGACTAACTAAAACTAATCCAAGTACTAAAATAACATAGCCGATTAAAACTAAAGTAAGATATCGTTCGATTTTAGATACTTGGGTATAACTCTGGGTTTTAAAGTACAGATAAACCGCCTTAACCCAGAAAACCAGTCCGATTGCACTTATGCCGGTTATACCCAGCAACATAAAATGTTGGATTAGCATCCGCGACATAGTTTCGTTCCTTTAATCATTTAATGCACCACAATCGATTGCTGTTTCACCGAACGTAAGGTATTTGAATACTATCGATGCCGGTACCGGCTGCTCCTTTACCATTATCAAGGGTGGCGAATTCTCATGCAGAGTTTCATAGGTTATCGTCGTTCCATATTTATTCGATAAATAATTCTTTAGCCAATTAGCATCCGAATCTTGATATCGATTTGGTTTTAAGTATAAAACGGTTGCCGTCGATAAAAACAGTATACCGGTAATCCAGATAATTAAAGTTGCAGAAAACAATCTCCTACGGTATCGGTTGCTTCTATTAAGAATTGGTTTTAAAAAATAAAAATGTAAGCTGATCGCTAAAAGAATCGGGAATATAATCTGCCATGGGTTGTATATCATCGATTGCAGATATCCGAATATCAACTGTTGCCCGAAACCAAGGAAAACCAGCGGTGATAGTGATGTTCCAATACCGCATACCAGTAGCGAGAAAAGAACAATTATCGATTTCGGTTTTGATCTAAACCCGGGTTGCGATTCCGGATATTTTCTAATGGCAATAGAGATTGGTACGCCAACTAAAAACGCGATTGCGAACCGCCAAGAGAGAGAGATCACCGGATTCCGATATAACCATGCCAAAAAAGTATTATTATGATTTGTTACATAAACGAGGAGACCGAGAATAAATAGCGCGGAACCGATAATTAAAATAAGTTCCAGATATGAGAGTTTAACTGTTACTTTTCGAAAGATATGACGAAATACTATCAGTAAGATAAACGATAAGGCTATTGGCAAGCATATAATCAACCATGCAGAAACCAGAATAAATAGCACCATAAACGCTGAATATGGCATACGGTATATATGAGAAATAATTTAATCTGTCATCGCGCTATAATCGACCGCATGTTCGCCAAAAACCAGATATTTGCAGATTAATCCGGTCGGTGGTTTAATATCGTTCACAATATGGAGCGGTTGCGGTAATCGGGATAAGTTTTCATATTTAATCGCTACCCCATATTTCTGGTTCAGATAGTCTCGAAACCAATCGTAATTGGTTGGTGGCAAGAAGATAATTGGCGCGGTAAATATTGTTAGTAAGAACGCGATGCCAATAATATACGCCGGTATCCTAACCAAAATATTTTTCAGTTTAAATGATTTTAAATATCGCGTATTATAAAAATAGAGATGAATCCCGATAGCGATAACAAATGGGAGCAGAAACTGGATCGGATTATGATATACCGCAGGGAGAACTCCAAACATTGCTTGAAATGCGAGCGGATAGATAATAAGAATCGCGATACTGAGTTGGGGATATTTTATGAGCGAAATAATTGAAATAATCGTTATAATCAGCCCGTATATAATAACTTTTTTCCAGGCGGTTTTATCATTGATTCGGGTTGAACTCTTCGCCGCAAGAAATATTGGAATACCAATAAGATATACGATTGCGAACCGAAATGGGAGATAGAATATCGGATTGCGATATAACCAAGAGATCGAGGTTTTATGACCGAGTAGGATAATCACAGCAACGATGAGGATAAATATCCCGGCAGAAATAGCTAGTTTCGATTCGAAATTCGTTAATCCCTGTTCTTTTCCCTTAACTATCTGATATCCCAACCAAATCAGTTCGATAACTACAATTAGAGTTATGATGAATATTCCAGTTAAAAATGCCCAAATCATAGTCTATTCCTAATCTCGAAATATACTTGCTATAATGTCATATAACCCCTGTATTGTCAAGTTAAGAAAGATGTGTTTTACATTGCTCTGTTCGAGGCTTAAACCTACCTTAAGTAGCCAGAATTTATCTTAGACCAAGTGGACAGTCGGTATTGGGTATAAAAAATCAGTTTGCAAAGTTTGCAATCTGATTTTTAACCGTATAAATAAACGGTGTTTTCTTTGATTTATTTAAGGTTATCGAGCAAACTGCAAAGTTTGCAGTTTGCTCCTGCCATACAGCCATCATCTCAATTATGACCTTTGTAGAATAGGGAGTACAACCCGAATTGGTTCGACCAATTCGGGTTCCTCTCCCCTTTAACGGTGGAAAATAATTCTAAAAATAGACACTCTGAAAAAGCTCATTTAAAATTGCAAAATTAGCACTGCAATCCGCCTAAGGCGGATTAAATTTAAAATGCTAAATGCTAAATTTAAAATGAATATTGATTTTTAATCGAGTTTATAGACACTGAATAAAGGGATACCGGATAAAGTGGTTTGATACATGGGGTTCCCTTGTTGATAGAGATACCAATCGGAGGAGGTAAATAATCCTTGCCGGGAAACTAGGCAAAGGTAATTATAAGGCGGACTCGAGAAAAACTTTATATCCGATCTTAATTTACCCTGATTTTGATAGTATAAGATCACATCCGGGTAGTAGGAAAGCGCTTCAATCGGTGCATTTTTCCCCGGATATACCGGTAAGATTTTAACTTTCGCTTCGTAAGGGATATTTTTATTCAACCAATCGAGTTCAGGCTGGCCGATAACGTCTCCCCAATAAGTGGTTTCGAATCCTAATCTAGTCGCGCCCCGAAGTCCGCCAACCACTTCGTTATAATACGATAGCTGGTAAGGATGATAGGTGCCGATGGCAATCAAGGGTAATAGAAAAATGACTATTAAAACGATAGCATTTAAGATTTGAGATATGAGATTTGAGATTTTATTTCTGACTTCTGACATCTGACTTCTGACTTCTTTAAATCCTATTCCAGCGAATATCGCTAGCATTGGGAAGATCGGTAGAAAATAGCGAACGCCATCGATAGCCAATGTTCCGGGTAAAGCGAAGAAAACCAAAAAGAAGAAAATATTGAACAAAAGTAATATGCTGAAATCTTTGGTTTGATAATTTAAAGTTTGAGATTTAGATTCCGCATTCCGAAATCCGAAATCCGAAATTATACTTCTAAACCCCCCATAAATCGCTAAAAGAAGAATGCCAATCGGTACCGTAACCAGGGTCATAACAATTGGATAATGCCAAGGAGTGCTGGAATAAGCATAGCCGAGATAATAGGTTTTTAATGGGCTTTCCATTAAGAAGAAAAATGCGAAATAATCCAGGATTCGAGTGAAGGTGTTATGCCATAACCAGGGCCAGAATAAAACAAATAGTATCGGCCCGAGAGTCACCATGCAGAATAGATTATGAGTATATTTATTCCGGTTAAATACCTGCGCCCAGAGAAATAAAGGAATGATAATAAATACCGCCATAACCTTGGTTAGCATGGCGAATCCGAACATCAACCCACAAAGCAAACTCCAACCCCAAGAACCTTGAGGGAAGAAGGAAGACCGCTGCGCTGAGAAGACCGCTCCGCTAGGAGGAAATTCTTTTTCGCTTCCCTCTTCCTTCTTCCCAGCGAAGCGATCCTCCTTCGGTTTTTCCAACCCTCGATAAAAGGTGTAGGTAGTCAGGAGCCAGACCACTGCCAGTGGCAAATCCAGTTCGAGTAGATGGGCATCGGCAAATATGCGGGGCATTAATGCGGTAGCAATCATCGCTACCCAGGCAACATTCTTATTATATATCTTTCGGGAAATAGAATAGACTGATAATAGCAATACTCCATACCAGAATAGTTCTGCGAACCGGAATGCAGTAGGTTCTTCTACCCAATGATGCGAAATGGTATAGGTTATCCCGGCAACCAGTTTGGTTAATGGCGGATGCTGGGCGTTATATTGCCAATAAGTATCGATAGTTTTTGCATCGAATACAGTATACCAGTTCCCGGAAAAAATTAATCCGAACCAATCTGCATACGATTTCGCTGCTCGGTAATATAAGGGTTCATCCCAGGTTATGCCATAGTTCGGGATAGTTATCGTGGTGAAGAATAACCAGACGATCAGGAAGATAGGTACTGCTAATCTCAATAAATATTTGTGCATTGATATAGAATGAGAGTAGAAATATGACCGCTTCGCTAGGATGAAAGGAGGATCGCTGTCGCTAAGATGATCGCTTCGCTGGGAAGAAAAATACAGTTTTATCTTTCAATCCTATCATTCTTCGGTTTGTTAGTCTTTTCTAAATTTGCAAAAGGAATCAGATTTTCGTTCCATATTCGTTAGCATTGCAAAAATATGTTCATACTGATTATATAGTTTATCAAAAACGTCTTGTTGAATATATCCGCATTTTAATGCAAATTCTAACCAGGTTTGTGTTTCTCCAGATTCTTGTTCAGCATCAGATAATTTATTAAGAAATACCGCTTTATATCTTCTTTTTCGCCATCCTTCAGATAAATTTGCACAAACAGAACGAGATGATCTGCGTACTTGATCGGTTAATGAATATCTTTCTTCAATCGGAAATGTTTTAGAAATTATAAATATTTCCATTGCAACATCAAACGCTAAATTATATACATCTAAATCTCTAACTTTTTGTAATTTATCTCCCATAAAAGTTTTTTCATCCTTTCATCCTCTCATCCTTTCGTCCTTTCGACTTTCATTTGATGCATGGTTTCACCAAGAGAAAGTCCTTCCCGCCATAGATAATAGAATCCAATTAAGACAATAACGATAACCTGGCTGGCATGGAGGATAACCGCAAATCCGATGGCGGTATTAATCTCTACTCCAAGGAGAATCAACGCTCCCCGGCATGCGGCATGATAGGGCCCAACATATCCCGGCGCTGAAGGTAGCATTACTCCGATAGCGATAATCACCATAATAAAAATCGGCGCGGATAAGGGTAACGATCCTAAATGGAACGCATATTGGACGAATAGAATCTGGATGGCAGAAGTTATCCATACCCCAAATGAATAGATACTGGCCAGGATAATCTGTTTCGGCTGATGTAGGATATGGAGTCCATCGACAAACGATAGTAATAGATGAGATAGCTTATCCAGCCAATGAACCGGTAAGAACCTGAATATTTTCCGGAACATGGCCACGATTTTATCCGGATATTTCTTGAGCAGATATAAAAAAATAATGATAGCGATATTAACCGCTAAAAAAGTATAACTAATCGCCTGGATTTTCGGTAAGGTGATAAACGAATCGGTGTTGCTACTAATCGCTGGCGCGAAAAACATGAGAACGACCGCTAATAGAAACAGCATACAGATGCCATCGAAAATCCGTTCGATAACCACCGTCGCTAATGCTGCAGAAAAGCTCAGCTGCTCTTTCTTCGCCAGTACATACGGCCGAATCAATTCTCCTAACCGGGCCGGAAGAACACTATTCCCCATGAACCCAATCATTAACGAGGGAGTCAGCCGTTTAATCGGTAGCTTTTTAATCGGGTCCATAAAAATCTGCCAGCGAATAATCCGGAAATAAAAACTGATGAGAAACGCGATTATTGCCGGAATGAGCCATAAATATTGAGCGGATTCCATGATTGTCCATGCCTGCCGCCAATCGATCCCTTTAATAAAATAGGCGATACAGAGGATACTGATAATCAATCCGATCCAGATTTTTTTATCTTTTAATGCTGACATAAACCAATTTCCTAATACCTTATTTAAATTAATATACTATCATTATAATCTTAGATTCAGCAAGGAGAGTAAGGGTTTGGCGTTCTATTGAATAATAATCTGGGGGTATTGCGGCTGGAGATAAAGCCGGTCGACTAAAAGAGTGATATAAGGACTAACCGTAAATAGTCGACTGAATTGGGAATGGAGAACAATTTCGGTATCTAAGGTTGCTGCGGCATGCTGTAAATCGTCTAATTCTACCCGGGTACGTCGATGTTTTGCCGCGGAGGCTTTCGCAATCAATTTACCCATCCCATAAAATGCAAGTAAAGTATAATATCCACGAAATACTCCATGTGCCGGGATTAGATTTTTCCGGAATATAACATGAGAAAAATACCGGCGTAGATATTTATTTAATTCCGGCTGGGTTAAATCGAACTCGATTTTATCCAGTTCTTTTAGATTAATTTGCGTGCCATCAGTAAAATGCGTTGATACATTCCCCCTACCCGACCGGTATTTCAGATAATTTTTATAGAAATTAAACAGGAGCGCGAACCGCGATTGTTTCTGGGAAACAAACTCCATCCAGGAGATAAACGGTGCTAATCCACCGCGAGATATCTTTTTCGCAGTCTTAGCTTTTACCGCAATATCGAAGATATGTTTGAATCGGTCGAACTGAAGTTTGTTTAACGCACCGAGCATGGTCTCCTTTGCCGGCTTATTTTCTTGTTTCGCCATCTTCTCAACTTCTTTCATGCTGATACATACGTTAATAAGAATACTACCGGCAATCAATCCGGTTTCGAATGGATATGCCGAATCGTTTAGTATCTGCAATAATGCAGATTCGATAATTTTATATTCAGACCAAGAGATATCGATTCCGGAATATAAGGTAATCGGCTCTTTAAGATGATGTTTGCGGTAATGGGATTGATATATCCGGCCGATTTCATCGAACTGGGTATCGACCGGTTGTCCGCGATGCTGCTGTACTGCAGTGCAAGCGAAAGATAAACCGACTACTGTTCCATCAGGAGTATCCATAAAATGGAACGGAAACTCTTTACATACTTGCGCTTTGGCATCGAATCCAAATTGCGCATGAATCTGGCATCGGTTATCCGGTAATAGAAATACACAAGCGGTATCTTTAATTTTACAGAAGGTATATTGTTCTCCGGTAAGTAACGGTTTCGGTAATAATTGGAATAATTGTTTAGCAGCTAATTCCGGTACTTTATCCGACCAATCCAGTTCAACCAACCGGGCATAGGATTGATCGTCCAGCCCGATAAACCAATTCTTGCGGCAGCATACCCCGCATTGGATACAAGTATATTTAACGGCATTGGAGATAATAAAACCCATATTTAAATTAACCGAAAAACGGAAGAACAAAAAAACGGAAAAACAATCGTATGCATTATTCGGTTTTTATGTTTTTGGGGTTTTCGGTATAGTTACCATTGGTTTTTAGCCTTTTGGATACAGTTATAGATAATGCTTTCCGTAATAACCTTTTGTACCGGTACATCGGATTCGGTTATGGGTAACGCTGCTACCACTTGTTCCTGGAAAGCGACTCCGACAGTTTTAACGTTTAGCGGTAGATATCGTAAGAAATTATCGTAATATCCGAGACCATGACCAAGCCGGTTTCCTTTCGTATCAAAAGCTATACCCGGAACGACGACCATATCCAGTTCTTTCGGTGCTGCAGTCCGAATCGAGTTTGGTATCGGCTCCAGAATCCCGTAGGTTGATGGCGCTAAATCATTATCGAAATCAAGGAGTTCACTTATCGCTAGTGTATGCAAATTCACCTGACTCATCGGAACGAAAATCTGTTTCCGATATTTCAATGCATGTTTGATCATGGTATGAGTATATACCTCGTTATCATAGGAAACATAAAACATGATTCGTTTCGCCTGCCGGAATTCGGTAGAAGAAAATAACCGGACTCCGATCTGTTCGCTGCGTTTGATCACGTCTTGCCAAAGTAGCGATTTCCGCCAGACAATCATTTGTTTTCTTAACTCGGACTTATTTATCGTAACATTAATCATATTTATCCTCAAATAGATTCAAGGATATAGCTTGTAATATTATAAGTAAATATGCGAAAATAACACAATGTCGTCACAGTTAAGAGATAGAGATTGGCGTGAAGAGGAAACAAAACGTATCCTCTATCCTCTAGACTCATACCCTTCACTGTTTTCGAAAGGAGACAAAAATGAACTATCGAATTAGCCGAATTTTATCCGTAATATTTATCATATCAGGACTATGTATTTTGAATAGCTGCGGTGGATTGTTGCAACAGCATACCGAAATCAGTAATATCATCGGACAAGATATGGTTTTAGCGAAACAGCAATCGCCCTATTTAATCCGGGGTGATGTGACTATCCCCGAAAATGTAACCGTAACCGTAGAACCGGGAGTAGTATTAGACTTCAGCGGAAACAATAAAATTACGGTTGAAGGTACTTTTAAAGCTATCGGTACCGAATCCGACCCGATTATTTATAAGCAGTATGGAAAATACTATATTAGCGGCTGGTATGGTCTGGTGTTTAAAAGTAAAAAAGCTAACGATAGTTCTATCGTGAAATATGGGAATATCTGTCAAGCCCGGTTCGCTATATATTGCGATGGCGGGTCACCGCAAATAAGTTATTGTACGATCACCGCAAATGAAATCGGAATTCATCTATGGAATAGTAATGCTGTCGTTTCGCATAACAAGATTAGCGGGAATGCTCAACATGGACTCTATATCGGTTCCTTATCACCAACCATATCGAATAATGTAATAACCCAGAATAATCGCGGGATCGTCTGCGATTTCGCTCCTACTCCGAATATTCAGCAGAACGATGTTTTTGGTAATACCGAATATGATTTCTATGTGATGCGGACTGAAAATGATATTCAAGCGCCGAATAATTGGTGGGGATCGACGAATGAACCGGCAATTCGACAGAAGATATTCGATAAACAGAAAGATGGTTCGGTAGGAAATGTATATATCAATCCGATCGCAGTAAAACCGTTTACTCAATAAAATAACCCTAACAGACACTAAGAATTACTAATTACACTTACTAGCACCAAAATGAAACGATAAAGTATGCAACGAATCATTTATATATTAATCATTAGCAGTGTTTTTATTTTAGGAACGAAAGTATCGGCCAGCTTATTTGAGCCAATGGTTCAGATAACCAATAATACTGAAATGGATATGATGCCCTCGATAACCTTGGATACTCAAGGGAAAGTATTATTCACCTGCCATGAAATCATCCCTAAGGTAAAATATGATATTTTCCTATTTGAATCGAACAATAATTACCAATGGAATAAAACCAATCTGACCAATACCCCGATGGTAAGCGACTACTATTCGGTCGTTAAATGCGATTCAAGAAATAATATGCATGTATTCTATCTGAGTCGTTTAGCTTCGCGTGATGAAGAACTATATCTGCATTATATCGCCCGGATTAATGGGACCTGGACTACCGCTACTTGCTTAACGCAAACGAAACCGTGGAATGCCGCAGAGTCGGAACCGGCAGTAGTTATCGATAAGAACGATAACCTCCATGTGGTTTTCCATGATGATGAAGGGAAATTGTTATATTTAGAGAAAACCGCCTCCGGCTGGCAACCGCTAGTCCAGATTCCAACAATGAAAGATACTATCAATTGGTCGCCTACCATAGCGATTGATAAGGATAATATCTTGCATATTGTTTACCTTGGTGGTAAAGATGCCAATTATCGATTATTGCATTTAATGAGAACTGAAGGATTGAGTTATCCAGGCTGGTCGGAACCGGAAGAAATCGTTCCAGCCTCATGGCAGCCATGGCATCCGAATATGGCTATTGCACCGGATGGTACCTTAAATATCGTGTTCGCCTGTGATACCCAGATCCAACAGAATATCGGGTTCGTTAAAGGCAAAACTGGAAAATGGCAAAAACCGGAACGAATAATTGCACAAAATATCTGGTATGATTTACCGACTATTGCGGTCGATATAAATGGAGTTGCACATGTAGTCTACCATGGCGGTATGGGAGGGAACGAAGGCCCCTATGAAATATATTATACCCATAATCAGAATGGCAAATGGATGAAACCAATTCGGATTACTAATGATAATATTTTCGAATATCAGCCGTCAATCATAATTGATAAAACCGGATATGCTTATATCTTTTTTTATGGTTTTGATGGCTATGATACCGAGATATTTTATACCAAGTCAGTGAATCCGATAAATAGGTTGGATAGTCAAACGGGAAATCGGATTTCCATCGAACCGGCTTATACTGAATTCACTGCGCATACTAAACGCTATTTACCCCCAGTAGATTTAGCATATATTCCGTCTTTTTCGACTACACTTAATGGTAAAAAGATATGTATCAATCCCGGTCATGGCGGTTTAGCCTATTTAGCGGAATATAAAATCGGAGCAACGTTATATCGGGAATCGGAAATGAACTTTAAAGTCGCGGATTATCTACGCGAATATCTCGAAAAAGTCGGCGCGAAAATATATATGTGTCGAACAACCGACATTGATATTCCTCTAAATAACTGCCCGAAATTGGCCAATGATATGAATTGCGATTTGTTTATCTCGGTGCATCATAATAGTTCCGATTTCTATACTAACTATGTATCGTTTTACTTTCATGCAGACCCGGATTTCGAACCGACCAGCGTAGATATATGCCGATACTTGCATCAAGAGCTAGCAACTTTGATGAACATCCCGGATTCTGGAGTAATGTCGGATTATTATTCATATTGGAACGCTGGCTATGCAGAATTAAGAGGATTAAAAGGCCGGCCAGGAGTGTTGGGTGAAGGGTCGCATTATTACTGTTTCACGGAAGAAGAGATGCTACGGAATCTGGATTATTTAAAACGGGAAGCCTATGCCTATTTCATGGCATTATCGAAATATTTTGCTACCGACCAACCGACAGCGCAATTATTGGAACCGGCAATAGATACTACTATCCATACACCTCGTCCGATGATAAAGATACTTCTCGATGAAGGAGTAGATGATTTTCTCCATAGAATCATTCCCAGTAGTATCCAGATGAAACTCGATAAGAAACAAGTATTCGCTGAATTCAACTGGCGAACCGGAGTCCTTACTTATCAGCCGAAAGAAGATTTAATACCCGGCGAGCATCGAATAGAGTTTACTTTCACTACATTCGATAAAATCAATCCCCGTAAAACAATTTTTACCTTCAAGATTGAACCTTAAATATTAGCAAACAAGAAACCAAATGATAGTACTGGTTGATTTAATTAGACATTAGGATTTGTTTTGGCATTTGGATTTGGACATTTAGCATTGTTTTTTATATGGTATAATGGTTATATGAAAAAGATAGTTTTCATAGAACCAAAATCTCCGGCAAAACATATCTTTAGTTTAGCCAACATCCCTCGTCTTGGTACTCTCTTACTAGGTACCATATTAAAACAGCGAGGATACGAAGTGCGAGTATATATCGAAGATATGGTCAAGCTCGATCATGCTGATATTATCTCTGCAGATATGGTTGGGATATCGACGATAACCTCAACGGCACCTCGTGCTTACTATCTTGCAGATAAAATTCGGACTTTAAACAAACAAGCTCCGATAGTTTTTGGTGGTGCGCATCCCTCATTTTTACCGGAAGAGGCTTTACAGCATTGCGATTATGTAGTACGCGGTGAAGGAGAGGATACACTTCTGGAGCTGATATATGCATTGGAACACAAACAACGAGTAGGCAACATCCTTGGTTTATCATATAAGGAAGGTACTCAAGTTGTCCATAACCCTACCCGACCTTTTATTCCAAACCTAGATATAAATCCGATGCTCGATTATTCTATTATTCCAAATTGGAATGTGCAAGATAAAATTATTACCCTATCAACTTCTCGCGGTTGTCCATTCAAATGCAAATTCTGTTCAGTAATTCCAATGTTCGGAACCAGATATCGATTCAATTCCATCGATCATGTAATATCTGAAATCAAGATGTATGCCGATAAAGCACGCCATATTTTCTTTGCCGATGATAATTTCACGGCGAATAAGAAACGCACGAAAGAGTTGTTACGCCGATTACTTGCTGACAATATCAAGATAGAATGGAGTGCCCAGGTTCGAGCGGATGCAGCCCGCGATCCGGAACTACTTGAGTTAATGCAGCAGACCGGCTGTTTTTCGGTTTATATCGGCTTTGAATCGATTAATCCGAAAACCCTGGAAATATTCAATAAGAACCAAACGATTAACGAAATTCGAGATAGTATCGCTGCCTTTCACCAGAGAAATATCTATATTCACGGGATGTTTGTATTCGGCTCGGATTATGATACCGTTGCAACCATTCGAGAGACCGTAAAGTTTGCCAAGAAATTGGATATCGATTCCGTTCAGTTTATGATGCTAACTCCTCTTCCCGGTACCCAAACGTATCAAGATTTATTTACCGATAATCGGATTACCAATTTCGATTGGTCTAAATATGACGCACATCATGCGGTGTTTGAACCAAAACAAATGACCGCATACGAGTTACAAATAGAAACTTTTCGAGCTATGTGGAAATTCTATAATTGGAAATCAATTGTAGAACGTTTATTACGGTTGGATTTCTTCTATGCCGGAATTAAACTTTATGGAAGACGATCGTTGCATAGAGTCCGAAAACCCCAACGAGCTTATCGGTTACAGCTTAAAGAGAGTTTACTCGAGAATATGCGATGGTTAAAATCCCGTTTTCTTGAAAGTAAAAATATCAAAAAAGTCGGGATCCCGGCAAATATGGTAGATAATAAATATCGGGGGTTTCTTAAGGCTTATTTTAAGAAATTAGGGATACGAGTGACTTTCGCCGGTGATCCGATACCAACAACATTGAATAAGAAAACAGAATCGATAATCGATCGAGTGCAACATCAGCTTCAGAATCTACGCGGTCAGGTAGATATCGTTCTTCTTCCTTACATTAACGACTTAAGTATCAAATCGGGTGAATTATGGCAGAAGCGTACTGAATTAACTAAACAGTGGTTAAATGGATTAGAAAGCACCAAGAAGACTACTTATTTAGCAATCGAATTAAAAATCGAATCGCTATCAAAATCTTGCGTAGAACTTAGTCTACTACTCAACAAAAGACTTCGCGCCGGACAGAAAGCATATCACTATGCCAAGCAGTATCTCAATACCGTACCCAACTTTGAAAGCTAAGTCTTTCCTTTAGGAATACCATATTGTTATGCAGGCAATGATTCTCAATCAACCGAATTCAATTGATACTAAGCCACTGCATTTGATTGAATTGCCGACTCCAGAACCGAATATTAATGAAATCAGAATTCGGATTCATACTTGTGCGGTATGTCATACTGACCTCCATATTGTTGAAGGAGAACTCAGGTTACCGAAACTCCCTCTTATCCCCGGTCATCAGATAGTTGGAATAGTTGATTCTGTTGGTAATCAAGTTAAACAATTCAAACCAGGAGACCGTGTTGGAATACCATGGCTACATTCAACTTGTGACAACTGCGATTATTGCAAACGGGGATTGGAAAATCTCTGTGATACCGCTAAATTTACCGGGTTTCATGTTCATGGTGGATACGCAGAATATATCGTTATTTCTGAAGATTATGCTTATGCAATCCCAGAACAATACTCTGATGCTGAAGCAGCACCATTACTTTGTGGGGGTGTAATTGGATACCGCGCTCTCCGATTGAGTGAGATTAAACCCGGAGGACGACTCGGAATCTTCGGATTCGGTTCTTCAGCTCATATAACAATACAGGTTGCCAAGCATTGGAATTGTGATGTCTATGTATTTACTCGTAGTAAACAGAATCAGGAGTTAGCAATCTCACTGGGCGCTACCTGGGTAGGCTCAGCACAAGATATGCCTTCTACAAAACTTGATAGTGCCATTATATTTGCGCCTGCAGGGGAATTGGTGCCGATAACATTAAAAACCTTACGTAAAGGTGGCAAGGTGGTTTTAGCTGGCATCCATATGACTCCGATACCGGAAATAGAATATACATTGCTTTATCATGAACGTACCATAACAACTGTTGCGAATAGTACTCGAAACGATGTACACGACTTTCTTAAATTAACGAGTGAAATACCGGTTAAAACTAAAACCACTATATTTCCCTTAGCGCAAGCAAACACAGCTTTATTTAGCCTTAAACACAGCCAACTCACTGGAACTGGTGTTTTACAAATAGTATAAATTTACCTTACCCGACACTAGCAAACTTCTCCAATCAGATTTATTTATGGTATACTTTTTAGCGGTTATATTTCTTTAACTATTCAAATAGGAATCATATGGAAACAACAAGTATACTTTTTTCTGGAATTGGTGGACAAGGAATAATCTTAGCCAGTCAGCTCGTTGCCCATTTAGCTTTTTCGTTGGGATTTATGGTCAAAGAAAGTGAAGTCCATGGTATGGCACAACGAGGTGGGAGTGTCGTCAGCCATGTGCGGTTCGGGAAAGAAGTATATTCTCCTTTGATTCCTAAAGGGAAAGCCGATATTCTCGTAGCGATGGAGGAATTGGAAGGATTACGAAATATCGATTATCTCAAACCGACTGGTCGAGTGATTTTGAATACTCGGCAAGTAGTACCCTCAACTTCTTCTACCAAAACAATACCATACCCGGATAATATAGCCAAGCAGTTGGCTACTTTAGGTTATACAGTTACCAGCATTGATGCGTTAGGGATAGCACAGAAGTTGGGTAACCAAAAAATCGAAAACATCATTCTCTTAGGTGCTTTATCTAACTATCTGCCATTTCCACAAGAAGCATGGGAAAAAATCATTACCGAAGCGGTTCCTCCCAAAACCGTTACTCTGAATCTAACTGGATTTAACTTGGGGAAGCCTACCTCTTAGATGAGAAATATCGTCTAATTCTGCTAAAATCTGCATTTTATACTTGACAAGAAATACAACAACCCTTATAATTCCTACACTTTTATATAATGGTGTTTAGTCCAAAATAGGGATTTCTACTCCATCCTAAACAAAAATTAAAGGAAGGTGAATGTCATGTTAGGATTTGGTGATATTTGGGTATTGGGTGCATATGTGCTCTGTATAGCCAGTACTGCACTCTGTGTTATCTATGGTTTGGTGAAGTGGAATGAAGAAGAAGAGGTTCCACCACCGGTACATCCAAAAGATGAAGACCTTGATTTCGAAGAAACCGTTTAAATTAAAGGAGACTAATTTATGAATCTTGAAATATTAGTTATTGTTGTCGGAGCATATGCTCTGATAATTGGATACCTAGGTTGGTTAGGATATAAACGCACTAAAAGTGCAGCTGATTACCTTGTTGCTGGACGAGAGATTCACCCAGTGCTTATGGCATTAGCTTATGGTAGTACCTTTATCAGCACTTCAGCAATCGTCGGTTTTGGTGGCGCTGCAGCAATGTTCGGTATGGGATTATTATGGCTCACCATGCTCAATATCTTTTTCGGGATATTTATTGCATTTGTCGTTTTTGGTAAACCGACGCGCCGAATCGGTGCCCAACTCGACGCGCATACTTTCCCGGAATTATTAGGCAGACGATTTAAATCTCGATTTATTCAGGGATATGCTGGAATAACCATAGCAGTTTTAATGCCGTTATATGCCGCAGCGGTTATGATTGGTGGCGCGCGCTTCGTTGAAGTACAATTGCATCTGAATTATGATTATGCATTATTTATCTTTGCTGCAATAGTCGTTGCCTATGTCTTCTTTGGAGGACTTAAAGGAGTAGTTTATACCGATGCTTTTCAGGGTGGATTAATGTTTGTCGGAATGTTTATTCTCCTTATTGCAGCATATTCTAAAGTCGGGTGGTTTAGTTCTCATCAAGCATTGACTGATTTAGCCGTAAGAGTTCCTCCACCACTAATTGACCAAGGGCATCGAGGTTGGACTGCGATGCCTGAATTCAATACCGGGATGTGGTGGAATCTGGTATCAACTATTATTCTTGGGGTTGGTATCGGAGTCTTAGCGCAACCGCAATTATGTGTTCGATATATGACAGTTAAAAGCGGTAAAGAATTGAACCGCGCTTTAATACCCGGTGGTATATTTATCTTGATGATGACTGGAGTAGCATTTGTCGTCGGTGCATTAACTAACTTATATTTCTGGCAAACGCAAGGTAAAATATCACTCGCGATGGTTACTGATGCCGTTACCAAGAAACCTAATATCGATAAAATCATTCCCACTTTTATTAATATGGCGATGCCGGAATGGTTTGGCTATTTATTCTTAGTAACCCTTCTTGCTGCTGCAATGTCTACCTTAAGCGGTCAATTCCATGCTATCGGTACTTCGATCGGCCGAGACTTTTTCCAACAGGCACTATCTAAAGGAAAACATCAAGATAAAACGGTACTTATTGCCAAACTCGGTATTTTTGTCGCTTTTGTCGTCACCGTTATCTTGGCATATAATCTTGGCGGTAGTATTGTTGCGATTGCAACATCGCTGTTTTTCGGGATGTGTGCAACTGTATTCTTGCCGGCATATGTATCCGCGCTTTATTGGAAAAAGGCTACCCGAAAAGGAGTTATTACCGGTATGGTAATAGGATTAGCCTTTTGGGCATTCTGGGTGCTGTTTATTCATGAAAAAGAATCAGCGGCGTTGTGGTTATGTAATGCGCTATTCGGGGTTAAATCACTGGCTACCGGTACGAAATGGGCGGTGGTTGATCCCATTGTCGTATCTTTACCACTTTCAGCGATCATCACCTATGTCGGTTCTTTGATGACTAAACAAGAAAAAGCATAGTAAGGGGGGATATAATGTTCAATTTACCATTAAGTACCTTTTTAACGTTTTTCGTTATCTGCCCGATAATCATCTTAGCGTGGTTGTTGTGGTGGGGAATTAGTTTTAAAGATTGAACTACCTTATTGATTTATGCACTTCGACATTCGTTGCCGAAGTAAGGAGGAAATAACATAATGGTTAGCATTGGTGGTATTATAGTCGTAGTATTCTATTTTGTTTTATTGTTGTTTATCGGCGCAGCAGCAACGGCAAAAATTAAGACTTCTTCTGACTATCTCGTTGCTGGGAGAAGCTTAGGATTCTGGATGTTTGTTATGTTGGTGCTCGGTTCTGTAGTTAGTGGAATGACTTTATTAGGTGTAGCCGGTTTAGGTAGCACTGGTGGTTGGCCCACATTCTGGGAGCAGCTTTTTGTCCCATTAACCTGCGGTATTATGATTGTTTATTATGGCTATAAGTTATATGAAGTATGCCATAAAAACAATTTTAATACGTTACAAGATTATCTTGCGTATCGTTTTGAAAGCCCTCGTGCCGTTCGGTCAATAGCATCATTTGCCGTGTTAGTAACTTCATTAATCTATTTAGTTGGACAATATGATGCTATTTCCATTGTTCTACGTTCAATCCTAGGAGTATCGCAGTTTTATGCATTATTAATCGGAGTGTTCATCGTTGTAATTTATGTTCTTCTTGGTGGACTGTACGCGGTTGCCTGGACTAATTTATTCCAAGGAATAATCATCGTTATTGGGGTTGTGATAATGGCACCGATGGTTATTAACGCTGCAGGAGGTTTATCTTTTATCAATCAAACCTTAGCCGCAAAAGACCCGAATTTAGTGCAAATTGCGTTTCCGCAAGCAAAACCATATGCACCCTATGCCGTCTTTACTCCGTGGTTTATTATTTCTTGGTTCTTTCTGTTAGCACTCGGGCTAGGTTCTGCACCGCATATCATTAATAATGTTATTGCCGTTAAAGATAAAAAGCTATTCCGATGGTCTCCTTTTATTATTGTGGCACTCTATTTAGTTATAATGTATTTAATAAAGATTACTGGAATGGGAGTAGCAACGTTAGTTAACACGGGTCAAATTGCGATGGTTAAACCGGGAGCAGTAGCTACTGCTGCTGAAGCCGGGAAAATCATTATTACCAGACCTGATGACGCGTTTATTGCCGGGATTAAATATGCGATGCCGAACGATTTTATCTGGTCGATTTTCGCTGTCGTGGTTCTCGCCGCGGTTATGTCGACCACCGACCGGTTATTGCTGGTAATCGGTACCGCTTGCGGCTGGGATTTCTATAAACAAATATTCCGGAAAAATGCGAGCAGCAAAGAAATAACCATGGTTAGTCGAATTGCCGTATTGGTTTTTGGAACGATTAGCTTCTTCTTAGCTTTGATGCGGACCGACCAATTACTTGCCTGGTTAATCTGGATGGGTATCGGGATTATGCTCTCCACATTCGTTGCGCCGATATTATTCGGATTATATTGGAAAAGAGCAACGAAACAAGGGGCTATCTGGTCAATGATCACCGGATTTGTATCTGCTTTTATTTTCGGCGGAATTCATCAATGGGTAAAGAAGTTGCCGGTGCATTATAGTCTCTATAGTTTTATCATCGCGGTAGTAGTAATGATTGTAGTTAGTCTATTAACTAAAAAACCTTCGGATCAATTATTAGCGGATTCATTAACCGGTCCGTTTATTCGGAGTAAAAAATAATCTTATTATAGAAAGGCAGGTGAAAACTTAATAAATCAACCTTGTAGTACTATATAAATAAAAAGGGGGATTTCGATATATTATGAAACGTAGATTAGCAGCCCTACTCGGGCTAGTAATAATCAGTGTTTGGTTTACTTCATTTGCCCTAGGTGAAGATACTTGGAAATATGGATTGGATTTACGGCTTCGGCAAGAATATCTGATTAATGTTCTTGATGTTAACGACGAAACCGGCAAAGACGATAGTTATCTCCGGTTTAAAGTATCGCCCTGGGTAAAATTCACTCCATCGGATAATTTCGACATCATGTTGAAGTTGACTGCAGAACCGAAATATTTCTTCCTTTCCGGTGATTATGGTAAAGGGAATCTATGGACTGCAGAAGAAATGGTGTTCGATAATTTATATTTCGATTATAAGAATGCGTTTGGCGCTCCGATAGATTTAAGAATCGGCCGCCAGGATTTCTTAGGCGCCTATGGAGATGGATTTGTGATTATGGACGGTACTCCAGGAGATGGTTCCCGAACGTTCTATTTTAATGCGTTTAAGGGTACCTGGAAAATCAATCCGAAAAATTCAGTCGATTTGATTTATATCAACGATTTCCGGCAAGACCATATGCCGGTGATTAACGAACAGTATGTTACCACCAACACCTCGGATGAACAGGGTATTGTACTGTATGGTAAAAGCAAAATTGGCGATGATTTTCTAATTGAACCATACTATATCTGGAAACGAGAAGGATTTTATGGGTCGACCAAGACATTAAAACTTAATACGATCGGTGGTCGTGCGGTATTTTCTCCTGATCCTTGGAAAATTAAAGGTGAACTTGCCGGGCAGTTTGGCGACTATAATGATAGCGATGTCGACCGGAGTGGTATCGGTGGTTATTTAAATGCAAGCTATAAATTTAAAGAGGTTTGTATGACTCCGGAGGTTATGGCTGGATACTATTATCTATCCGGTGATGACCCGAATACCAATAAGAATGAAGCATGGGATCCTTTATTTTCACGATGGCCGTGGTTAAGTGAACTCTATGTGTTTACTTTGGCAAAAGAGAGTAAAATCGTGGCATATTGGTCGAACATGCAGGTATATCGCGCGAGTGTTAAGTTCGATATTACCAAGAATACCAATTTGCAGTTATGGTATAATTACCTGCGGGCAAATGAGAACCCGAATATTGCCGGTTCGATTTTCTCGAATGATGGCAAAACGAGAGGTAGTCTTCCACAGATTCAGTTGAATCATAAGTTCAATAAAAATCTGGATGGATATATTCTCGTTGAAGAATTATTCCCGGGTAGTTATTATGTCGATGGGTCAGATAAAACCTGGTTTATTAGATGGCAACTGCAGTATAAATTCTCTTCTTAGTGTAAGCTTCCTGAAAGGATGCATCCCCAAAAAGGATGCATCCTTTTTTTATTTTATATAATAGTTATTCGGCATTATAATCTATGGTTTTATTGGACAATTGAGGCAAAATCATATATACTTCTTATTAAATTCATTTTTAAGGAAAGAAGGAAAAAACCACGATGTTTTGGCAAAAAGAGCTTGAAACAATTGATCGCAAGAAACTTGAAAAACTCCAATTAGATCGGTTGAAGTACACTGTCAAGCAAGTTTATGAAAATGTTCCATTTTATCATGATAAATTCCTGAAAAAAGGAATTAAACCGCAGCAAATAAAGTCGATTAAAGATGTACAGAAGCTACCTTTTACCACCAATGATGACCTGCGCGCGAATTATCCTACCGGATTGCTTGCCGTTCCTCATGCGCAGGTAGTTCGGTTACATACTTCCAGTGGAACTACCGGTAAACCGAAAGCTATCTTTTTTACCAATAAAGATGTTAATCAGGCAGCAGAACTAATCGCCCGATGTTTGGTAATGGTCGGCATGAAAAAAAATGACGTGCTCCAGAATATGATGACTTATGGTTTATTCACGGGTGCATTAGTTATGCATTATGGCGCTGAAAAGGTCGGAATATTAGTCATTCCAGCTGGACCGGGAAATACTGAACGGCAAATAGCGTTAATGCAGGATTTTAAAACTACCGCGGTTCATATTACTCCTAGTTTTGCACTCTACCTTTCCGATGTAATGGAAAAAAAAGGGATCAACTCTAAAAAAGATTTAAAATTACGAAAAGCGTTTGTTGGCGCAGAACCATATTCCGAAGAGACGCGACAGAAAATCGAACATGCTTTTGGAATCGATGTGTATAATTCTTATGGTTTATCGGAAATGAACGGTCCGGGGATAGCGTTCGAATGCGAGGAAAAATATGGCATGCATCTCTGGGAAGATAATTTCCTGATGGAGATTATCGATCCGAAAACCGGTGAACCTTTACCGGAAGGTGAAGAAGGAGAATTGATTCTCACCTCGTTATGCCGGGAAGGAATGCCTTTATTGCGATATCGAACGCGGGATTTAACCTCTATCATTACCGGAAAATGCAAATGCGGGAGAACCCACCGGCGGATTACCCGGTTTACCGGAAGGACGGATGACATGTTTATCCTTCGCGGAGTGAATATTTTCCCACAACAGATTGAACGGGTATTGATGAGTGTTAAAGGAGTCGCGCGCAATTACTTGATTGTCTTAGACGCGCTGGATGATATAACCATAAAAGTAGAAATCGAAAAAGGACTATTTGATGGGAAGGTAGAACATCTCGTTACGTTACGACAAACCTTAATCGAGAAATTAAAAACCGAGATTCTTGTTACTCCGAAGATAGAACTCGCTGAACCGGGAACATTACCGATTAGTGAAGGAAAAGCAAAACGAGTTATCGATAAACGAACTTTATAAATCAATCTAGGGGGTTGATATGAATACGATTAAACAGATTTCTGTTTTTGCAGAGAATAAACCGGGAAAACTGGAAAAAGTAACCCGGGTTTTTGCTGAACATAAGATTAATATTCTCGCGATTAGCATCGCGAGTTCCGATGCCTTTGGCGTATTAAAATTTGTAGTTGATAAAAGTGCAAAAGCGTTTAAAATCCTGAAAGAAAAAGGGTTTACCGTTTCGTTAGAAGAAGTTTTGGCAATCGAAATGGTGGATAAACCCGGGGGATTACATCAAATTGCGGAGTTTATGTTTGAAAATAAGCTGAATATAGAAAATGCGCATGTTCTAATTCTATCATCTCGGAAGAAAGCCTATCTACTGATTGAAGGACCCAATATTAAATCGGCACAACGATTACTGAAAAAAGCACATATTCCCTATTTCCAGGGAGATTTAGAAAAAAGGAGACTGTAACCATGATCTGGAATCGAGATGCAGAATGTATGTTATTAAAAGAGCGGCAAAACTTGCAGCTCGAACGATTGAAAAACATCGTTACCCTAGCCTACGAAAATGTTCCCTATTATCGCAAACGATTTACCGCTGCTAAAGTTAAGCCTTCCGATATCCAATCTTTGAAAGATATTGAGAAACTACCGTTTACCAGTAAGACCGATTTGCGGGAAGTATATCCCTTTGGTATGTTTGCGGTACCAATGCAGGATATCGTTGAAATCCATACTTCTTCAGGTACCACTGGGAAACCGATTGTTGCCGGATATACTAAAAATGATATCGATTTATGGGGTGAAGTTATGGCACGATGCCTAACCATGGCCGGCACCACCAAAGATGATATTATCCAAAATGGGTATGGCTATGGCTTATTTACCGGCGGTTTAGGGGTCCATTACGGTGCCCAGAAAATCGGTGCGGTATTGATTCCCATTTCAGCCGGTAATACCAAACGGCAACTCCAGATTATGCACGATTTCGGGACTACAGTTCTAACTTGTACTCCATCATATACCCTCTATTTAGCGGAAGCCGCTGATGAAGAAGGGATCGATACTGCTAAACTAAAGCTAAAATCCGGTTGTTTCGGTGCCGAAATGTGGACTGAACAAATGCGGAAAGAGATCGAAAAACGGTTCCATATTTCAGCCTTAAATATTTATGGATTAACGGAAATCATTGGGCCGGGAGTTGCGAATGAATGTCAGGAAAAGACCGGATTGCATATTGCCGAAGATCATTTTTATCCGGAAATTATTTCTCCGGAGACGGAAGGAGTTCTTCCAGAAGGGAAAAAAGGTGAATTAGTCCTAACCACTCTAACCCGAGAAGGAATGCCGATGATTCGCTTCCGAACCAAAGATATCACTTCTTTGAAAACTGGTGTCTGCCGCTGCGGTAGAACTACGGTTAAAATGGAACGGATTACCGGTCGGACGGATGATATGTTAAAAATCCGGGGAGCAATGGTATTCCCATCCCAGATTGAAAAGGCACTATTAGAAGTTAAAGGCGTGGAACCGCATTATCAGATAATCGTTACCCGACCGCATCAGATGGATGAACTTGAAATTCAAGTTGAAGCATCCAAGAAATTATTCTCGGATGAGATTAAGCATCTTGAAGAAGTGCGAAATAATATTGAAGACCATATTGAAGATGCGATTGGAGTTCGGGTTAAAGTAACTTTAGTCGAACCGAAAACCCTACCCCGCAGCGAAGGGAAAGCGAAACGGGTTATCGATAAACGACAATTATAAATCTTAAATTGTCATTGCGAACGAAGTGAAGCAATCCCGAAATCGAGATTGCTTCGTCGCTTCCCTCCTCGCAATGACAAGGTAGAGGTGAGAGCTATGAAAGTGAAACAGATTTCGATTTTTTTAGAAAATAAAAAAGGTAGATTACTAGAAGTACTTCAAACGTTGGCAAAAGCGAAGATCAATATTAGAGCACTGTCAATTGCGGATACTTCCGATTTCGGAATATTGCGGTTAATCGTTCCCAGTCCGGATAAAGCGAAACAGGTATTAGAGAAGAATAAATTTCGGGTGAGTGAAACCGAGGTTATTGCGGTTGGAGTTTCGGATAAACCCGGCGGATTAGCTTCGGTACTGCAGGTTATGAACGATGCGAATCTGAATGTCGAATATCTCTATGCGTTTGTTGAAAAAAGCGGCCAGCAAGCGGTAGTAGTTATCCGCACGGAAGATATCAATGCCGGTATTAAAGCGCTCCAGAAAAAGAAAATTACCGTTCTCCCGGCAAAAGAAGTGTATAGTCTATAGATTTTGATCCTTTATAACGTAAAAGACAAAAAAGGCAACCGAATCGGTTGCCTTTTTTTATTGCCTCGACTCGACCCACTAGAGTATACTTTTGTTACCAATCCCTAATTATAGCCTTGAATGAGATTATACTAATGTCTAATATCCCTTAGATTAAGGTACAGTATTTTGCTCGAATATATATAGTATAACCCGAATTGGTCCGACCAATTCGGGTTATAGCACCCTTATACAATCCAGACAAGTTGAATTAAGCTCCAATGGAGAATAATTCAACATGAATTTGTAACTATAATAAAATCAATATAAATAATTTATCTAAAATTGAATATTGTGTAAGGTCAATATAAATATACCACGCAATTTTGAATTTTTCTCCATTTGCGAAAAATTCAAGATAAATAAGGTAGAGTTGAACTTTTGACCATTTGGTCAAAAGTTCAAAATCAGCGGGTTAAGTTTGGGTAACGAGGAAAAAGAAAGCTTATAACAACTTAAAGTATATATTGAGATAATATATACTAACTATTTCTTTTTCAGGCGTTGAGTAACAAGAACACAAGGATGTCGCGCGATGACTACATGGACCCCATCGGAACCGAGCGCTTGTTCAAAAACCACCTGGGTTTTCTTGCCATCAAACGGTTCTACTACATCTACCGTATCTGCTCTACAAGCTTTACATAAATCTTCAAGCACAATTTTACCGCCTTGTTCCCCTTTAGCGGTTATACCAGTCAATGGAGTCGGTTGATGGCCGGTCATAGCAGTAGAATCATTATCCATGATTACTACCGTGATATTCGCTTTATTATATACCGCATTAATTAAGGCAGGAATTCCGCCATGGAGGAAAGTCGAATCGCCAATCGCTGCTGCCACCCGTTTAACTCCTTGTTTAGCGATTCCGGTTGCCTGGCTGATACTTGCACCCATGCACAAGCAGGTATCCATAGCCGATAATGGCGGATTCGCTCCGAGGGTATAACAACCGATATCTCCGGTGACAAAGGTCGGTTTCGCTGCATTTAAGGCTTTATAGGTCTCTCGATGCCCACATCCGGGACATAATACCGGTGGGCGAATCGGTAGTTTTGGTTTCGAAGGTTCAGCAACCGGTTTACGCTGCGCCCAGGTAAAACAATCCGGGCCCAATTCCCCTACTCGATTCAATTCTCCGGTTAATTTCCCCTTAACGTTATTCGAATACCGTCGGGTAATTTCTTCGATTATCGGTTCCCCCTCTTCAAGCACCCAAACTTCTTCCAAATCCTTAACAAATTCAGCAATAAGTTTTTCCGGGAAAGGATAATATCCAATCTTCAAGAAGGCATAATCTTCGGCATATTCCTTGCCATAAGTAAATGCGATACCGCTGGCAATAATCCCTTTTTTCTGGTTCTGCTTAAATACTTTATTCACTCCGGCAGTTTCGCCCCATTCAACTAATTGCGGTTGTTTCTCAACCAAAACTTTATGCAGCCGAATTACATTGCTCGGAGTAGCGAGTAGATGTTCCGGATCTTTTTGTAAATTAAGTTTATTCGAATCTCGCGGTGTACCGATTTCGACGGGAGACATCCCATGTGAGAGTCGGGTTAAACTGCGAACGATTACCGGGATCCCAAACTTTTCAGATAATTCGAAAGCAGTGATAACCATATCTTTCGCTTCTTGCCCATCACTAGGTTCGAAACAAGGGACTTTCGCAAATCGTGCATAGATTCGGGTATCCTGTTCATTTTGGGAAGAATATGCACCCGGGTCATCGGCAACAACGATCACCAATCCACCTTTAACACCCAGATACGGCGCGGTCATTAAAGGATCGGAAGCAACATTTAATCCGACATGCTTCATGGAACAAATCGCCCGTTTACCGGTATACGAAGCGCCAATTGCCGATTCTAACGCTATTTTCTCGTTTAAAGACCAATCTACTTCACCATCAAAATGCTTGGCTAAATATTCTAATATTTCGGTAGCCGGTGTTCCGGGATAACTGGCGGCATAGGATATTCCGGCCTCAATCGCACCACGCCCTATCGCTTCATTACCGGCTAATAGTTCTTTTTTACTCATACTCTGCACCTACCTAATTTCGTTATTTATCTATCCTTTATTTCATTTTGGCTAAGAGCGATTCCAAATCTTGTTTTTCATCTTGTAATTCAATAGCGTTATATTGCAAATCCAATGGCTGTTTTACCAACTTGCCAATCTGTGATTTTATTCGTTCAACCATCGTTTTAGCCCCGGCTAAATCAGTATTCGGCAAAATCACCAGATTCTCGTTTACCCGATAGTCGGTTAAGATATCGGTATCGCGTAAGTTATCGTTCAAAACATGGGCGATATCTTTCCAAACCTTTTGCGCCTGATTTAATCCTAACTGGTCAATAATCTGTTTGACATTTTTAATGCTGAATCGAATAAGCGTTGATTTATATTTATACCGCAGACATCGTTTTACTTCCTGTTCAAACATTTCTTTAAAAATATCGAAGGCATAATATCCGGTTTCTTTCCGAATAATTTTCATCAGTGAAGCGGTTGGCAGAATCCCTTCTTTTGCAGCCCGAATCCCATCGGTACTGATGGTATATTCAAAGATATTTCGGGTTAATGCGGTTTCCAGAGTAAACCGTTTACCGCATCGGAAACATAAACAGTCCTTAGCCGGTTCGGGAAAATGATTGCCGCATTTTAAACAGTGATAAGCTTCACTGGCTTGTTCTTGCTGGATATTTAATGCTTCGCATTTCGGACAGATGTCGCGAACATTGATTTGCACATACCCGCAAAATGGGCATAAATTGATTTTATCTAATAAGGTTCGATTGAGGAGTAACGCTTCCGAGAGAGTATCAAGCAAACCGAGTTCATCCGCCTCAGTATCATTGAGCAGTGCAGAAATAAGCGGATAACTATATCCGAGCTTGGAACAATGGTCCATTAACGGTGCCAATCGATAATTATCTCTTGATTCCAGATACCGAAGCAAGAGTATTTCCTGAACATTATCCACCGGAAATGATTGCCGATATACTTTGATTTTATCAGCGATTCTTAATCCGACTTTAATCTTCTGTAATACCGTCTCAGGTAAACTGGAAAAGAGAATGGTATCATCAACCATCCCGGCTAATTTATCGATGCGTCGTTCGGAGATTTCATAGATCGGTTTAAGAAATAATTCCGGTAGACTTCTTATTTCCGGAATCTCTTCAATTCCCCATTGTTCGTTGGTAATATATCCGGCAATAACATCCGCTTCGAATAATTCCCGATATGGAATGGAATCCCCATAAATGATATCGACATCTCTAAGATCGGAAAATAACTCTTTTTTTATTTCATCTTTCTTTTCCGCAATAATGTATAATTTCGGCATAATACTGCCCTTTCTCGATCGATAAGATAAAGGTGAATTTTAAGTATATAGTATAACTTAATTCACAGCTTAACTGAAAGTATTTAATGGGGTTAAACGGAATTTAGCAATGCAGCCGCATTGTCTCGGAAAATACGCTGTTCATAATCCCGACCGAGTTCTAGCGATTTTAATAGATTCAAGGTTTGCAGTTGGTCGGTCCAAGGCGAGTCCGTTCCGAATAGGATATATTCTTTCGGATGTTTTTGGATAATCCGTTTCGTGGTTTCTTTATCAAGAAAATCGAGGGCGAACGAGATTTCCATATAGATTGGCTTTCCCGCTAAGAGCTTTTCTACATCTTCCCAATCTTTCCACGCCCCAAGATGGGAGGTAACTAATTTTAAAGTTGGGAATCGAGCGAGTATCTTTAATACTTTCTGCGGATCGGCTTTCTTGATAAACGGAAACGCAAAATCGAATCCAGTATGACTGAGAATTAATAGATTCGATTCGACTATTTGCTCGTATATCGGAAACATCTTTTCATTATCCAAATCAAAATCTTGATAATACGGATGAAATTTGATACCTTTAAATCCGGCATCTTTTATTTTCTTAATGCAATCGGCATAGTTAGGATCATCAGGGTGAAATGAAGGGAATGGGATAATGCGATCAGAAACTACCGTTTTTGACCACTTGAAAATCGGGTCAAATTGACTGGGCCTAGTCGCAATAGAACAAATCACACTTTTTTCGATCCCGGCTTTATCCATCGATTCGAGTAACGCTGAAACGGTCCCTTGATGAAACGCGGTTATATTACCCTTATGGGTTAGATGTTCCATAGCGCGTTCAGCTAAAGCATCGGGGAAAGCATGGGTATGAAAATCGATATACGTTGGTTTACTTATCAAATTTATGTTCTCCAGAATATTTTCTTCTTACTAAATATACTGACAATATACGCTATTAATAAGGTTATCAGAAAACCACGACAGAAACCGATCCATGGACTTGGAACAATGAGTCGTTTAAAGAAATTTTCGATTGCATCCAATACCGGAATAAAGTTGGTTAGGAAGAACAACGGCATTAGAAAATTCCCATTACTACAATAGGCAATCATCGGATTCTGACCGTTATATACCAAGAGATTGAACCATTTCTTTCGCCAAACATCGATGATAATAATAAATGCAATTAATAAAAATATCGCTAAACCTGAAGTGTCAAAGAAATAACTCAAAGTATTGGGGTCTTTCTTGATGCCACCTTCATAAAGTTCGAAGAGGAGACCGAGAACCAACCAATATGCACCCCAGAAGAAGAGTTGTTTAATCAGTTTTTCAGTAGCGGTATTTGGCGATCGAATCAAAATCAAACCCAGAAGGATAAACAATCCTGAAATAAGGGTTGTTTGCCAAACCATTCTACTGAATAATCCGATAAGAAGCAGGAGATTGAATCCGACCGTTAATAATACAAGATCAATATACCGACCAATTGACCATTGGGTGGATTCGGAATTAGACGATGGATTCGGCGATTTCATCCACTGATATATCATATCGCCCACAATTGTTCCGGGAATGACGATGAATAGATATTGCAGACATCCGAAATGGTAAACCCAATTCAGCCATTTCGGTGAATATGCCCATACCCAATGCATCCATCCGCCTAAATCATGCGATAAACGAAAGGCTAAAAGCGGACCTAAAAATGCTAACCTGGCTAAATAGTTTCTCGGTGTTATTAACCAGATAAATGAGCCAAACACTGCTACATTCGTCAAAATTACGATAATGATATCACTTCGATGCCAGGAAAATCCAGTACCATCCGAAAATCGAATAAAGGATAGAAGTAGAATGGCACCAAGTAGACCAATGGTTCTAATTGAAAATCGAACTAAAAGATTCCATTCTTTTGGTAATCGGGTTAAAATCGGGAATAAAAGGAGAAATCCTATAAGTCCAAATAACCAAGTCAGTTTTGTTGGAGCATGACTTATTGAATAGGGATGGATATGTTGAATATATACGGCAAATAATCCGAGTACCAGACCACGATAAAGAATTGCCAAACTCAGCCGCCATTTAGAAAATCCATCTAAAACCCGACGAGATAACGCTAATGGAATAGCCGCTCCCATCGAAAACAAAAAGAATGGAAACACCAAATCTACCCAGCTTATTCCAGCGATCTTGGGATCGAATACATGTTCTGGCGGCGGGACTTGTGCATGATACATCCATGGTGGCAGCGAACCGAATGGTATCGCTCCCGATAACACCATGGTTAATATTGCAAATCCTCGCAATGCATCTAATGCAAAAACTCGATTTGGTTTTTTCGATAGGTCGTTATCCATATAATTTTCGCGTAACCATAATACAATATTGCTGGAGTTTGGTCAAGTTAAATAGAAATAGTTTGGTAGATATATATTTAGGTATTAAAATGAAATTGCTCACGAACGAATATATTCTGGCAAGCGACTACCACATTGGGATCGAAATGGGTATGGACTTTTTGCGATAAGAAATCCATCGCTTCTTCAATGCTCTTTTTGGGACGATATGAACGAGAAAATGTCATTGCTTCAACCACATCAGCCACCGCGATAATTTTCGCTTCCGGCAAAATAGTCTCTTCAGTTAATCCATTCGGATATCCGGAACCATCGCTTTTTTCATGATGTTGAACGACAATATCAGCTATCTTCCAAGGCAATTGGATAGTATTGAGAATATTATAGGCTATATCCGGATGGGTTTTAACCACACTAAATTCGGTTTCAGTTAGCGGTGCGGGTTTATTGAGTATTTCGGCCGGAATACTGATTTTCCCGATATCATGAATACTGCCGGCAATATGCAATGCTTCAATTTTATCATACGGCAATCCCATTTCATTGCCAATCATGGTAGCTAATTGTGCTACCCGATGCTGATGCCCCATAGTATAAGGATCATGAATTTCTATCGTTTTGGAAAACGCATCCAAAATACCGGAAGAAAGCTGTTGAAATCGTTTCAGATTTTCCTCTTCAGTACCTTCTAATCCCATGGATATCAATTATTCTATCAGTTATTATAATTAAGTATATGTTGACCTCTTTTATCCTAAATATAGTATACACTAAAAAAGGTTGTGATAAAACATATTTTAATATAATTATTGGTATTAAATAAAAGACAAGGAACAATATAGATTTATATCGCTCCTTGTTATCATTTTAGTTCTTTTCATTTACTCCGATACTAGCAGTATGTTTTTCGGAATCGATAAAGATAAACAACTGCAATTTATCCTGTTCTGCCATAATCGATCCACCTTGATCGGAAACGGTAGTAGTGGCTTTAATCGCCCAACCGCTATTTTTCAGGTCGGCTTTATACTTTTCGGAAGCATCAGCCGTGACTTCTTCTAAAAGAATATTCCACCCCTTTTTATTTTCTACCTCTGATTTCGTTACCATTTTTACTTTACCATAAGTGAATTGCGGAACTGAAGCTGGCATATCGGCTGGCCATACAGCAGTTTTCCCAAGTTCTATCTGCCCGCCTTGAAACTCGATCCTACCACTCCCTTGTTTATCGATATGCATATTCGCGATTTGGGATTTCGTTTGAATCCTTTTAGCAATAAAGAATCCGATTCCAGCAACCGCTACCATGAGAATAAAAATAAATGCTACTACCGCAACTATGATAATTATAACCGTTTTCTTTTTCAACTAAGATTCACCTCCTTTTTATCGATTAATTCATCTATATTACTATACCCTACTTGAATAATTATTACAATATCTATCTTTAATGATGATAATACTCTATTAAATATAATATTTTTGATTTTCTATAGGGAATATGGTATATTTTAGCAACCAAAATAAATACATCTGTTGCAATGTTAGGAGGTAACTTTTATGTTTTGGAAAGCTAAATCAGAAGATAAATTATGGCGAGAAGTAAACAGCAGATTAGATAAAAAAGCGTGGGTTCTTTATATTATTATCATGTTATTTGCGATAGTTTATATTGGAATGGATTGGAAATTCAATCCAGAATTGTTCAAAGGATTTGGCTTGGGTTTGGTATTTCTAGTTTCAATAATTACAGTACAATTGTATACGGTAGTAGTATCTTTGTGTCGTATTATTCAGAAACAACAGGAGCAACTTGATAAACTTCTTGAAAAAACTGGATTAATCAAACCGAAATCAGAGATTTCTATCGAAATTAAAGATATACTAATGC
>JBHGBB010000130.1:0-11550 GCA_041946755.1 bacterium
TCCGGCTGATTTGATTCCGCCAATCCGAACTCGGTTATCATCGCTTGCAACGATTGATATTCGGAGATATCGAATAATGCTTCTACTACAGAATTCTCTGCATCGGACCGGATATTAGATATATCGGTTCGTTCTCCCAGAACTTGAGCTAACGCATCGATTAAAATCGATTTACCCGCACCGGTTTCTCCGGTCAACACATTTAATCCCGGATAGAACGATAATTCTAATTCGTCGATGATTGCGAAACGCGAGATTTTTAATACTTGCAGCATAATTAATTGATATCGAAACTACTCAGGCACGAAGATACGATGTCTTCTAAAATATACATTATAGTATATTATGGAATTCTAAGTGATGGTAATTGATTCTGGTATCCTGCTGTCGATGGCGTAGAATCCGGATTTATAGATTCGGTCATTGGTTAACCAAGGAATTTTAAGTGGTCAACACCGAAAATACCGACAAAAACATTATATATGTTGGTCGCGCTTTTCATAGTCCATTGAACAATAACATCATTCGGATTCCGGAGTGGGTCTGAGAGCATACTTGTTGGGGATAGCATGTAATAGAGGAAAACTAAAACCATACTGGCGATAATTAATCCTTTAATTGCCCCTATAATAGCGCCACTAACTTTACTTATCGGCTTAATCAATTCAATGCGTCGGATTTTGCCAACGATATATAATGTAGATCCGGCTAAAATCCCGCGAATAAACAGATAAATTAACAAAATCGCAATCGCTTCCGGAATATAAATATTGCTCGATGGAGACCAATAGTTTTTAATTATGGTTGCAACCCAATCGAAATTGGTCAGCGCACCGAATGCCGCCAGCATAGTTGCCAATAAATAGAACGATTCTTCAAAAACGCCATGCAGCATACCTCGATGCGCTAATACGAATATAATTATTGCAATATCGAGAATATATATGAAACTAATAAATCCCGGCATAATAATGTATTGCGATAGAGCTATGTGGAATGATATAGTCTCCGCAGAGCTCTTACTCCATTCCCAACTGATTTAGGTTGATATTGCTTGTGCGACTTCATTAATTGTGGTTATTCCTTGCATCGCTTTAGTAATGCCATCTTCTACCAAGGTTTGCATTCCATTTTTGCTTGCATACGCTTTTATGGAGACGGCAGATGCTTTTTTATCTATCATCTCGCGAAGTGAGTCGTCGATTAACAGTAATTCAAAAATACCGGTTCGTCCTGCAAATCCGGTGAATTTACATTTTTCGCATCCTTTACCATGAGCAAACTTGGTTTTTGCATCTGATGGAATCCCCAGTTCTTCTAAATCGTCTGGATTCGGAGTATCCGGTTCTTTGCAATGGGGGCAGATACACCGGACTAACCGCTGCGCTAATACCGCTAATACTGAGCCGGAAATAAGATACGGTTCCACTCCAATATCCATCATTCGAATAATAGCGCCAACAGAATCATTGGTATGCAGGGTAGAAAAAATCAGATGACCGGTTAGCGCTGCTTGGATAGCGATTTGTGCGGTTTCTGCATCCCGAATTTCGCCGACCATAATAATATCCGGATCTTGCCGGAGAATCGAGCGGAGTCCGCTAGCGAAAGTAACATCAGCCCGGGGATTGATCGGAATTTGATTGATTCCATCAAGTTGATATTCTACCGGCTCTTCGATGGTAATGACATTTTTCGACTTTACATCGATGGTTGATAATGACGAGTATAATGTTGAAGTTTTACCGCAACCGGTTGGCCCGGTAACAAGAATCATTCCTTGCGGTCGTTCGATCAAGCGTCGATATTTCGATAAGACTTCCGGCTGGATTCCGAGCGTATCCAGTTCTAACATATATCCTTTCCGGTCAAGTAACCGCAAGGCTACTTTTTCGCCATAAATTGTCGGAGAAGTACTGACTCGGATATCGATTCTCCGATCGTCATGTTCGACTTGGAACCTGCCATCAAGCGGTTTCCGGCGTTCAGCGACGTCCATTTCTGCCATCGCTTTAACACATGGTACTATTTCAGTTTGTAATTCTTTCGGTGGACCTACTACTTCATGCAGAACGCCATCGATTCGATACCGGATCCGTAAATCTTCTACTTCCGGTTCGATATGAATATCAGTAGCCCGGTCTTGTAAAGCATTGGCAATAATCATTTTTACTGCGCGAATCGAAGACCATTGATCTTGATTGTCGATAGCAGTAGAAGACGTTAAGCTAGAGCTTACTTCTTTTCCAATAAGCCGAATACTATTATCATCGAAATTGCGCAATGCTTCGACAAACAGATGCGTAGTAATTGTCGTCGATAGCGGTTGATGACATTTCGGACATACAACAATTTCAGTTTTGGTTTTCGGCAATTTATAATTACAGGAAGGACATCGCGCTTTTGCATCTTGTGCAGTGAGTAGATAAAACGCACATCCTACTGGACCGGATAATACCGCAATAGTATTCCAGAAACCGGGATTACGTTTCTTTTCCAACTGGTCAGCGTTAATCCAGAATACTAGCCAGATCCAGCCGATAAATATAAATAAAATAACTAATAAAATGATATTGATAAAAAACACTTCGCCCATAATGTTAAGATAGCGATAAACCGAAAGGTGAAATGAAATTAAAGCTTAATCTGAAATTCTGAACTTCAAAATTGCATTTTAGATTAAAAAAATCTATCTTGAATTATACCGAGCAGTTAGCGGTGCTGTCAATATATTCAGGTGATTTTCCTAAAGATAACTGATCCGATTTCAATGTACCATCGTCAGTCAGAAACTGCTAAGTACTATCCTCCTATTTATTATAGACACATGAAATGAGTGAAATATTTCAATAAAATCGTTTAATTTGATCAACCTATTGATTTTACTCAAAATACGGTTTATAGTATACGCTTATTTTTGTATCGATAATCCACATTGCTCGTATTTTATTCAAAGCGTAATCGGGGTTTACCAGTGTATCAGGAGAATTGAACTCAACCGTTTTATCGATAGCGCGTTCCATGAGCGTAAATGAAACATTCTTTTAGCCTTCAAAATAGAGTTTGAATTTAAAGCAAATTATGCTAAAATTTTATGTTATACTAGAAGTAGACAATGAGGATGATATACAAGGCTCATGATTTCGTCAAACAATTAATGTATAGCATTAGAAAACTTATCGTTGAGGTAACTGTATATGTTAATGATTCGAACAGAAAATCTAACGAAAGAATATCAGGTTAAAAAATTCACTGTTGGACTAAAAAAACATAAAACTGTTGCATTGAACCATTTGAATCTGGAAGTCCAATCTGGTGAAATATTCGGATTCATCGGGCCGAACGGTGCCGGAAAAACTACTACCATCAAACTTATCCTGGGTTTACTATTTCCTTCAGAAGGTAAAACGTGGCTGCTGGAACAGCCGGTGTCGAAAGTAGATATTAAAAAGAGGATTGGATTCTTACCGGAAAATCCCTATTTTTATGATTATCTTAAAGGTGAAGAGATTTTACATTTTATGGGGCAGCTCTATGGCATCAATAAAACAGATCGAATCCGGAAAGTAGATGATCTCTTAGTTAAAGTCGGACTGCAAGATGCCCGAGAAATGCCACTGCGCAAGTATTCAAAAGGAATGCTGCAGCGGATTGGATTAGCCCAAGCGTTAATCAACGAGCCGGAACTGGTTATTCTTGATGAACCATTAACCGGACTAGATCCGATCGGAAGAAAAGAGATGCGGGATTTGATTCTTACCATGCGCGAAGAAGGGAAAACGGTATTTTTTAGTACGCATATTTTGTCCGATGCGGAAATGATTTGCGATCGGGTAGGGATGCTAATGAAAGGAAACTTAACCAAAGTCGGTAATTTAACCGAATTGTTGAATCCGAAAATAAAGAGCATCGAAGTTGTTATTGCCGGTTTATCTGCTTTGGGAAAACAAACCTTGCAGCAAATGGCACTCCGATCGAAAGATATGGGAACCGAATACATTGTAAATATAGCGGAAGAGAAATATGTTCCTGCCGTACTTGACTTGGTCAACAAAGAGCATGCGAAACTCATTTCTTTAGTCCCCTTAAAAGAATCGCTAGAAGAAGTATTTATGGAGGAAGTTAAGGTATCTCAAAAATAGGATTAAAAAATCCAAAATCCAAATGCCGGATTTAGAGTATCAGAAGATCAGATTTTCGAAGTAAACTAATAGGTTAATCTTATTTTCTGATGATTTAAATCTGTGGTGAAGTATTTTATGACAAAACGTATAGGTGCGATTGCCATTAACACTTTCCGAGAAGCTATTCGTAATAAAATCTTGTATATCTTATTGGTATTTGCCATATTATTAATTCTCTTTTCCGTTATTCTCGCGATCCTATCGATCGGACAAGAACAGAAGATTATTAAAGATGTCGGTTTATCAGCGATATTATTTTTCGGCGTTTTAATCTCAATTATGGTTGGGATTGGATTGATTTATAATGAACTTGATAAACGGACCATCTATGTTATTGTATCCAAACCGATTCATCGCTATGAATTTGTACTCGGTAAATTTTTCGGATTGCTTTTAACCTTAGCGGTTAATGTAGTGATGATGTCGGTCGTTTTCTTCTTATTGGTGCTGTTCCGTCAGCCAGTAACTACTCTTATCGACCAAGTAATATTCTGGCTCGGTCGGGTTACCAACCAACAGATGTGGGATATTATCAAATCGGCTCTAGCTACCTTTTCGCAAGGAATTAATAATCTCCCGGAATTATTGCCGTTAATGAAGGCGATTGCGTTTACCTTTCTCGAACTTACCATTATTACGGCAATCGCAGTGATGTTTTCATCGTTTTCGACCCCGATATTATCCGCTGTATTTACCTTTATCCTGTTTATTGTCGGTCATTTAACGCAAGATTTATTATTACTCGCCCAGAATTTAGCTAAAAAGGGTACCGCGATTTCGCTATTAATTTCGTATTTCGCTCAGATTTTTGCATATATCTTACCGGATTTTGAAGTACTCAATATCCGGAACCATGTGGTAAGTAATATCCCGGTTACCTGGAGTTTAACCCAGTCGGCGGTATATGCGATTTGTTACACCAGCTGTGTATTAATTATCGCCATGGTTGCTTTCGAGCGAAGAAATTTTAAGTAAAACTTTTAAGTTAAACACAGATTTTGGTCGGTAGTTAATCTGTGTAATCATTTATATACATGAAATCCTTCCGGTCACGGTTTTTTATAACAGCGGTAGTTTGTTTTTTGCTCCTTGGATTAGGACTGCATATATTACATCTGCAAGTGCGAAAGACTCGAGGGCAGAATCCGTTTCAAGAACTCTTATACCTTCCTTCAGGGAAATATATTAAAGTAGCGGTTCTTGGATTCGATAATTTCTTTGCCGACTTATTATGGTTGCGGGCGATCCAATATTTCGGCGGCCATTTTATGGGTGATAAAAACTATGCGATGCTCGATCGGATATTTGAAGTTATTACTACCTTACAACCTTCTTTTGTTGATGTATATCGGTTTGCCGCAATGGCGTTGGGTGAAGAAGCGCATAAATATAAGGAAACCACTAATCTTCTTTGGAAAGGTATCAATAGTAATCCGCAATCCTGGGAGATTCCATACGATCTAGGATTTTTCCTCCTTTACACCGTTAGAGATTATGACCAGGCAGTGAAAGCTTATTCGATTGCGACAACCCGACCGGGCTGTCCTGATTTCGTCCAGCGGATTATTCCCTATATCTATAGTGAATCCGGCAGAACTGAAATTGCTAAAGCGCGCTGGAAAGAGATTTATGATAATGCCAATGATGATATGACTCGCGAAATTGCAGATCGCAATATCAGACTGATTTATCTTAAAAGTTACTTAAAAGATATGCGCGATGGATTGATTGCTTATAAAAAGAAACATGGTAGTTTCCCACCCAGTTTATATTCTCTCGTACAAGAAGGATATATCAAACAGATACCAAAAGAACCTTACGACAGTATCTGGGTATACGACCCCAAAATCGGTTGGTTACGGAGTCAATACCGACCGGAATATTAATTATCCTATTGATTGCAGCAGTTTATCTATATCCGATTACGATTTAGCATTCGGACGGAGTAATCGATATTGATATCGTTGCCATCATACCGATCATGAAAAAAGCCAATGTGCTTATTGTCGATGATGAAAAGAATATTCTTACCACTTTATCCCGTTCATTAACCGGCTTGGGATATGAAGTGAAAACTGCAACCACTTCACCAGATGCATTAGCGTTAATTCGCGAAAATGGATTTGATTTAGCGATTATCGATCTCTGTTTAACCCGATTGGATGATAACGAAGGATTGGATTTACTCCGTAAAATAAAAGAAGTTGAACCGGATATTGTAGCGATTATGATGTCGGGTCATGGCTCGATGGGCACCGCGGTACAGGCTGGGAATTTCGGTGCGACTGATTTTATCGAGAAGCCATTATCGATCGAAAAAATCCAGTTTGCAGTTGAGCATGCGATTCGGTTAACCCAACTTGAACGGGAAAATATCGCGCGCAAGCAGAAAGAAGAACTCGAATATCAGATGGTCGGAACGAGTCCAGTTATGCGAACACTACAACAGAAAATCAAACTCGTTGCTCCGACGAATGGTCGGGTACTTATTTGCGGTGAGAACGGAACCGGTAAAGAATTAGTCGCTCGGGCGATTCATTATCAAAGTGCGCGGAAAGATTGTCCGTTTATAAAAGTGAACTGTGCCGCGATTCCGGCAGATTTGATTGAAAGCGAACTGTTTGGTCATGAAAAAGGAGCGTTTACTGGAGCGACCGAAAGGCGGCGCGGGAAATTCGAATTGGCGGATAGCGGAACCATTTTTCTCGATGAAATCGGAGATATGAGTCTGCCAACGCAGGCGAAAATATTACGGGTATTAACCGATGGACTGATCGATCGGGTAGGGGGCAGTAAACCGATTAAGGTTGATGTTCGGGTACTTGCAGCGACTAATAAGAATCTAGAACAGGAAATCGACCGCGGTAATTTCCGGGAAGATTTGTATTATCGGCTGAATGTAATCCCGTTTTATGTTCCGCCGTTACGGGAACGAAAAGAAGATATCCTGTTACTGGCGGAATATTTTTTAACCCGATATTGCGAGGAAGCGAGAAGTAATGCCCGGATATTTACTCCGGCAGCATTGAGATTATTAATGCAATATGAGTTTCCGGGGAATGTTCGGGAATTGAAGAATATTGTTGAACGAGCAGCGATCCTGATTCCTATCGACCGCGATGAAATAACCGAAAAAGATATTATATCTTTATTACCCGGATCGGCATCTGCTGCAGAACCGGAACCGGTCAAACCTTCGAGTAGTGAAGATATAGCGAAACTGTCATTAAAAGAAGCCAGCGAACGTTATGAAAAAGAACTGATTATTGCTGCCTTATCGCGGAATGATTGGAATGTAAGTAAGACCGCGATAGAACTCCAGATCGAACGAAGCCATCTCTACAAAAAGATGCATGCCTACAGAATAGATCGAAAGTAAACCAATCTAAATCCCAAACTCCAAATCTCAATGCCCAATCAATACTTTAATGGCAAAATGACTAAACGTTTTGTATTTAGGAATTTAGATTTTATTTGATATTTGGATTTGGGATTTTGGATTTGTTTTATAAGAGCATCTGTTCTCTCACGAGTTTGATTGGAATCGAACCATAACTCAGGAGTTTGGTATGGAACTCATGTAACCGGAATTGCTTTCCTAACTTATGCTGATATTCTTCCCGGAGTTTTAATATCTCTTGCCGTCCGAGCAGATAACTCAACGGTTGGGTTGGCGTTTGGGTATATCGCTGTACTTCCCGGATGGCATTGATTTTCTCTAAACCGGCTATTTTCACCAGCATATCTACCGCTTCATTAAATTTCATCTGACCGGCATGAAGCTGGACATCTATTACTACTCGACAAGCGCGCCATAAAAGATCTTTTAACTGCAACAACCTTACTTTCGGATCGAGATAGAATCCTTGTTCATACATCATCTCTTCGCAATAGAGCGCCCATCCTTCCCAGAATAATGGGGTACCGAACTGTTTTCTGACTTTGGATTGCACCCGATTATTATGCAGAAACTGCAGATGATGGCCGGGGTAACCTTCATGGATCGCGGTTATCGGAATCGAATAAAGTGAATGTCCTTTCAATTGTTCAAGTTGCGCTTCTTTCGGTTTATTTTTATCTACTGGAGTCACCCAGAAGAATCCGGTCTGCTGTGATTCAAATGGTGCCGGAGCGATGTATGCAGCATAGGGAGTTGTTGCATGTTCAAAAACCGGGGTCTCGATAACCTGGAGCGATTCATTGTCCGGGATAACAACCAGGTTTTTATCGATTACAAACTGTTTTGCCGTTTGCATCTCTTGAGTATAGATCGTTAATAATTGTTCTGGTATAGGCAGCTCTTTTTTTAGTTCATTAATCACCGATTTCCAGGTGTTTAACGGGTCAACTAATTTTGCCAACCGATACATTTTATGCTGAGTCTCTTCGATAGTCTTCTGCCCGATTTCAACCAATTCTTCCGGAGTATACGGCAGGAGGTGTTCGGTTTGCAGAAGAAAAGTAAACAGGTGTTTTCCGATAGCGAAATTACCATGCGACCGGCCGGATAAGGTTTGGTTCAGAAAGAGCTGATATTCAGTGAATGCAGTTAAGGCTGCGGTATTAGCGGTTAATAATTCTTCGCGGAGATTCGGGACCTGTTCTGCTACTGTTGGGATTAACTGGTTGAAAAACTCGAGCCCGCCTTGCGTTGCCTCTTTCGCGACCTGGGTCCATACTTCCGGGATATTATCTCCTTGACTCAGATTCTTTTTCCCTTCTTCCAACAATCGGGGAACTTGTTTTAATCTGGCGATAGCGCTTCTGGTCCGATCTTCCAACGGGGCGAATTCCCGCAGGAAGAGCATATAGATTCCGGTTAAAGCCAGGTTCGGATAGATATTCGCATCGCGTTGATATCGTTTAACTTTTTCTTCCAATTCGATATCTACTGCCAGAGAATTGGTTAATACGGTTAAATCGAGTTTATCTTCGAGATCGAGTTCGGTGGCATACTGTTGACTGAAATGAGTTAACCGGTTATGATATTCTTTCTTTTTCGCATGAGAACTATCCCGTTTCTCTTTATTCATAATATCGAGTTCGGTATCATAGGTATGAATGCCCATGAAGGTTGCATACACCGGGCTATCTTGCCATAAGAAATTCAAGGTCTCTTCAATAAGATTATTTAATTCCGGATGCATAGTTATCTCCAAGTTATTGTAGATTGCTGATTTCGGATTGCGGATTTAAAGAGACTATACCGCAACTTTTCTCTGAGTCCTCTAGGGTTCAGTCTTTCATTCTTAACTCTTAATTCTTAATGTATTGCATATTATATCTTACACTGTTTTCCCACATACAACAAATACTCTATAAATATGATTTGCTGAATTTGACTGGTTTTCTTTATAATCTACCTAAATTAGTATACCAGGAGGTATTTATGCAAAATCGGTTATGGGTTTTTATCTGGTTATATTTTTTAGTATTTCTGTTTTTCGGTGCCGTAGCATATGCTGGCCAGTTGGTTTATTCGACCTACCTTGGCGGCAGCAATTATGATTATGGATTTGGATTAGCAGTAGATAATAATGGGAATGCATATATTACCGGATATACTGCATCAACCGATTTTCCGACTACTCCTGGGGTGATTGATAGAATAGCAGATAATAGTATCGAATATATTTTTGTCAGTAAATTGAATGCTGCAGGTACTGCATTAATCTATTCAACCTACCTTGGGGGTGTTGGTAATTATAACGAATCGTTAGCGATAGCTATCAACAAAGCAGGAGAAGTATATATCACCGGATATACGACTTCTACCGAATTTCCGACTACTCCAGGTGCGTTTGATACCTCTTATAATGGTGGTTGGTGTGATACTTTTGTAAGTAAACTAAATTCGACTGGAACAGCATTACTCTATTCAACATATCTCGGTGGAAGTGGCGATGATTTTCCTAACTCTATTATTGTAGATAATGCTGGGAATGCTTACCTTACTGGATTCACGTATAAAGCTTCGGATTACCCTACTACTTCCGGAGCGTTTGATACCACGTATAGCGATATCATTTATAGCAATGGCGATGCTTTTGTAAGCAAGCTCAATCCTAATGGTACGGTATTGGTCTATTCAACTTTTCTGGGGGGTAGTTATCGAGATTCAGGAGTAGCAATAACGGTAGATAATACCGGCAATGCTTATGTTACCGGATATACCGTTTCATCAACGGATTTTCCAATCACCACCGGTGCGTTTGATACTACATTTGGTAGTGCGTATTATTATGATACCTATGTCAGCAAACTTGATCCTACCGGTTCATCGCTGATATATTCGACCTTCTTAGGTGGAACGAAGACGGATATTAGTGCTGGAATTGCGATTGATAAAGCTTGCAATGCATATATTACCGGATATACCAATTCTTCAACTGATTTCCCGATAACCGCAACCGCATATGATTCTACTTATAACGGTGAAGACTATGATGTTTTTGTTAGTAAACTGAATCCTACAGGTACAGCATTAGTCTATTCGACATATCTTGGCGGAAGTGGTCGAGATTTTACGCGAGGGATTACTCTTGATTTTGCTGGAAATGCGTATATTATTTCAGCATCGAATTCTTCTACCGATTTCCCGATTACTACTAATGCATATAATACCGTTTATAATGGCGGTGACTATGATATTACTATCAGTAAGCTGGATGCTTCAGGTTCAGCATTAACTTATTCAACCTATTTTGGGGGAAGCGGTAATGACAATACCTATTGTATTGCTGTTGATAATGAAGGGAATGCATATTTAACTGGAAGTACTGATTCACTTGATTTTCCTATAACCGCCGGTGCTTTTGATCCTACCCATGATTTATCCGACGATGTTTATGTAAGTAAATTAGCGTTAGGGCCGATTTCTCCTTATCTTAACAGCTACGGTGCATTTACTATTAGCAGCGATACCAATCACTGGTATTGGGAGAAATATGGCGATGGTACGGCTGCCGGGACCTTGTCATGGAGTAGTACGTTTGCGGATAAGTCAGGAATAGTGAGAATGAATCAAACTACGGGTCAGAAAGGGAAAATCACCCAGATATTTTCGGTATCCTCTACAGGTTGGTATACGGCGATAGCGAAAGTTGCCACTGATATTATTGATCCTGCCAAACAGCAGAAGGTGTATTTATATTTGCAGGAGTTGGATGGTTCAACGACAATCGCGGCGACTGGGAATCTGGTGCTGCAATCGGGTAATGGCGGATTTAGTCAAGTGAGTACCTGGCGAGACCTGACCATCTCATTTTACTGCCAATCAACCTTATTAGGAGTGCAGGTGGTAGGAATTAATCCGGCTAGTACCGGAGTGACTGGTTCGTTATATATCGATTCGATTTGGGTCTAT